>CAMPKM010000023.1 GCA_946887155.1 uncultured Gemmatimonadota bacterium | reverse complement strand
AGAGCGCCACGTTGACATCGTGGAGGTCACAAGTTCGAGTCTTGTACCGCCCATCGAAGCAGGGGAAGGGACATACATACAGTATGGGTATTCGTGATTGGCGCGCTTGATCCCATCCTGTTGTCCCGGGTACTATGCGGCCCGCTTTTCGCGGGCCGTTCTTCTATCAGGTAGCACGGCAGGGCGCCCTTAGCTCAATTGGATAGAGCATCTGACTACGGATCAGAAGGTTGGGAGTTCGAGTCTCTCAGGGCGCGTCGCACGATGGTAGCGAGCAGGGAGTAGTGATCGATCCACAGGTTTCGGGGCGTAGCTTAGCCCGGTAGAGCGCCTGCTTCGGGAGCAGGAGGTCGCTGGTTCAAATCCAGTCGCCCCGACTGAGACAGATTCACATGGATGGCCCGCGAGGTCAAACGACTCGCGGGCTCTTTCACGTACTCGACCCCGTCAGCCCTTCAGCAACCGACTGCCGGTCCAGACGAGCCAGACGCCATGCCCCAGGACGATCGCGCCGAAGCCGTGAATGTCCCTCGTTACACCAGCCAGAATGGCAACGACCGCGGCACCGCCGACCACGATTCCGGTCAGGCCTAACGACTTGCCGAACCGCGGGACCTCGAGCATGGCCAGGGACCAGAGCAGTATCCCGATTGACGCCGCAACCACGAAGACCTGGGTCGTCGCCTGATTCAACGCGAAGTTGTAGACCATGACGGTCTCCCAGACGGCGCGACCTCCATCACCCGCCTCGAGAACCCGCCGCGATAGCTCGGTGCCGAGCAACCCGCTGGCGATGGCGGCAAACATCACCGCCAGGGCACCGAATCCATACGACACTATCGCCAGGTCAACGAGGACCGACTGCGGCGCGAAACTTCTCCTCAATCCGACGAGCCCTGCCACCGTCGTGATGGTGCCAGCGATCGCCAAGGCGTGCACCGAACGATTGATCAGCGCAACCCGGTCGAAGTCCGCGAGCAGCGCATGCCCGGTCGGGTGAAATGCCATGGTTACGACACCGGCCAGGGTGCCGAGGATGAGCGCAAGTCCGTATGGTCTTTCGTTGGGCATGGGTGTGGGGAAACGTTCCCGCAAGCGTAGCGAGCCCCGCGGGAGCCGGCATTGCCTGCCGAACAAACCGCCGTCATTTGTTCAGGATCGTGAACGAGAATCTCGACGAACGCCCGCGACTCGACGCCCGCACCGAACGCACGTACCGGGCGTTGAGCGCAGCCATGGTGGAACTGCTGCAGACGCGGGAATTCGACTCGATCACGGTGCAGGACCTGCTCGATCGCGCTGGTGTCGGGCGGTCCACGTTCTATTCCCACTTCCGCAACAAGGACGACTTCCTGCTGACTGACCTGGAGCGGATGTTGTCCCTGACTGAAGCTCACTTCGATCGAACGGTGGGCACCTCGCGCCGGGTGGCGCCGATTGCGGAACTGTTCGCGCACTTCGGCGAGTCGAGGGATTTCGCCGATGCGCTCTCCCGCGCCGGACGAATGGAAGCCATCCTCGACATCGCCAGCGGACATCTCGCTCGCATCATCGAGCGCCGGCTTCGCGAGCTCGGCGTCGCACCACGGGAGCTTCCACTGAGCGCCACCGCCCGCGTCTTCGGGGCTATGGCGATGGAACTGGCGAAGTGGTGGATGGGCCGGTCGGCACAGTTCACCGCAAAGCAGATGGATGAGCGGTTTCACGACCTGGTGTGGCGCGGCTTGAATCAGCAACCGTCGTGATGCAACCGGGCCAACGCGATGAATCCGCGAAACCTGCAGGGGCGTGATTGCGTTTGGTCGAACATGACATGAAGCTCCCTGCTCCGAGAAATCACGAGGCGGCCATGAAGGTCATGAGTTCAATCCAGGGACGAGGCGCAGTGCAGACGCAGGCTGAGCTTCAAACCCTTTTGCGCAGCCGCGACGTATTGAGCGACCAGCTCGAACGGGTCACCGAACAACGAGGCAGGCTCGCGCAGGAGCGGTTGAACGCCGAGGCACGCGCGAATTCGTCCTCGAATCCGACGCTCGATCGAAGGCTCATGCAGGAGTATGAGCAGCAGATCAGTGAGCTTGGAACGAGGGGTGGTGAGCTCCAACGCCAGATTGCGCAAGCCGATGAGGCCATCGCCAACGCGGTTGCACGGGGCGTCGGCAGCGCGGAGACGCAGGGCGAGGGAGGCAATGCGACCGTGATCTCGGTGCCTGGTGAGGATTTTTCGGCGCGCGAAGCACTACTCGTGAAACGCTATGAAAGCCTGATGATCGCCCAGGCGTTGGGGCTCATTCTTGGCTCTATCCTGGTTGGACGGTTCCTGTGGCGGCGGGCGACGCGCCGGGCCACACAATTGTTTGCTTCGGCCCAGGATGTGACGGGTATCAAGCACGCGGTCGACGCGATTGCCGTCGAAGTCGAGCGCATCTCCGAAAACCAGCGCTACACGACGAAATTGCTGCAGGAACGTGCAGAGCCGATACCGCGCGTCGAGTCCGCGGTCGGTAGTCCGGTGGAGCAACGTCGGCAAGAACGATAAACACACCGAACGGCGGTGGAGAACGGCCTGCCCGGTCGCTTGTATTACCTTTCGTGCCCGGTTACTCTAGGCCGCTCTCTCGGATCCCGGCCAGACGTCTGCCGGACCACGCGCGAGTAGCTCAGCTGGATAGAGCGTCGGCCTCCGGAGCCGAAGGTCGTGGGTTCGAATCCCGCCTCGCGCACTGCCAGAAACCTGTGAACGTTCTATCTGTTCGCGGGAACGGCCCTCCCCTCCCCCGGCGACCTTGCCGTCGCACACCGTCATCGTCGAGATCTTCTCGTCTCACGACTCCCCTCCCATCTGAGTTCAGATGGACATCGCCGAACTCCGTCAAAAATCGATCCCCGAACTGCTCGCCCTTGCCGACAGCCTGAACGTTCCCAACTCGTCAGGCCTGAGAAAGCAGGATCTCATTTACCGCATCGAGCAGCGGCTGCTCGACGGGTCGACGACCCTCCAGGCCGAGGGCGTCCTGGAAATCCTGCCCGAAGGGTACGGGTTCCTGCGTGCGATGGACTGGAACTACCTGGCTGGGCCCGATGACATCTACGTGTCGCCATCGCAGATCAAGCGCTTCAACCTGCGCACCGGCGACACCATCAGCGGCGAGGTCCGGCCGCCAAAGCCGTGGGAGCGATATCTGGCGCTGCTGCGCCTGGCGACGATCAACGGCGGCGAGCCGCAGCCGGACATAACAAGGCCGAGCTTCGACACACTGCGGCCGGTGTACCCGGATGAGCGCCTCCACCTCGAAGATGGCGACCTGTCGATGCGGATCGTGGACCTGATCGCGCCGATCGGCAAGGGACAACGAGGGCTCATCACCGCCCCGCCGCGTGCCGGCAAGACGATCCTTCTCCAGAAGATGGCGAACGCGATCTCGGCCAACCACGAAGAGGTGACGCTCATCGTCCTGCTCATTGACGAGCGTCCGGAAGAAGTGACCGACTTTCGTGAAAACGTTCCGCGCGCCGAGGTGATCAGCTCCACGTTTGACGAGCCGGCGGAACGACACGTGCAGGTGGCCGAGATGGTCATCGAAAAAGCGAAGCGGTTGGTGGAAGCCGGTCGCGACGTGGTCATCCTGCTGGACTCGATCACGCGCCTGGCGCGCGCCCACAACAGCGTGCTCCCGCAGTCGGGGCGAATCCTTTCCGGCGGCCTGGATGCGTCCGCCATGCAGCGACCGAAGAAATTCTTCGGCTCGGCGCGTAAGATCGAGGGTGGCGGGTCCCTGACCATCGTGGCGACGGCCCTCATCGAGACGGGCTCGCGCATGGACGAGGTGATTTTCGAGGAGTTCAAGGGTACCGGCAACATGGAGCTCGTGCTGAGCCGGGAGATTGCCAACCAGCGGATTTTCCCCGCGATCGATATCAACAAGTCGGGAACGCGCAAGGAAGAGCTGCTACTGGACCAGGAGGAACGGAACCGGGTGTTCCTGCTGCGGACGTTTCTCGGGGACATGCCTTCGGAAGAGGCGATCACGTTCCTCATCAAGCAGATGAAGAAGTCGAAGACGAATCGGGAGTTTTTTCAACTCATGACCCAATAGCGTGAGACGTGAGTCGTGAGACGTGAGCGAACCCGGATTGGCGAATAGATCAGAAACGATGCGCTTACTCGCCATTGACCTCGGTGACCGCCGGATCGGTCTCGCTATCAGCGACCCGACGGGCACGATCGCGTCGCCGGTCGGGCACCTGATGCGACGGCTGGGAAAACGGGCGCCGGTGGGTGAGATCATCGAGCGAGCCAAGGCACTGGAAGCTGAGGGATTCGTCGTGGGACTGCCGCTGAACCAGGAGGGCGATGAAACCGAACGAAGCGGCGAGGCGCGACGCCTGGCGATGCTCCTCGGTGAACGCAGCGGGCTGCCGGTGCGGCTGGTCGATGAGCGCTTTACGACCGCTGCTGCCCAGCGCGCCATCCGCGAGATGGGCGGGTCGACACGCGGCCGGAAGGGGGACGTGGACGCCCTGGCCGCGACGGTGTTGCTGCAACACGCCCTCCAACTGACAGAGCCAGCACCGTGAGACCGCGACTCGTCAGGCGGTCTGGCCTTGGCCTGCTCTTCCTGCTGTCGCTGACGGCGTGCGGAGAGGGCAACGCGCGGGTCGTCATTCCGATCGGGGCATCGATGCGGCACGCGGCCGATTCGCTCGAGGCCGCCGGGGTGATCGGGTCGGCGCGGGCGTTCAGTCTCTATGCCAAGCTTCGCGAGCGCGACCGCCGCATCAAGGCCGGGACCTACATCCTCGACCGCGGCGACTCGTGGAACGCAATCATCAGCGCGCTCGAGGCCGGGCGCGGGATCGTGTTCACGGTGACGATCCCCGAAGGGTGGGAATTGCGGACGATCGTGCCGGCCGTTGCGAAGGTGATGAAGATTCCCGAAGCCGCCCTGGACTCCGCGGCCCGCGACACAGGGCTGGTGCGCCGGCTGGGCATTCCGACCGGAACGCTGGAGGGATACCTGTTCCCTGAGACGTACCTGCTCCCGGAAGGGTCGGCACCGCTGCCTATCGTCAGGCGGCTCGTCTCGGAATTCGAGCGCCGGTGGAAACCGGAATGGAACGCGCAACTCGAGAAGCTCGGCATGACCCGCCACCAGGTCATGACCCTGGCATCCATCATCGAGAAGGAGGCGCGGGTGGCCACGGAGCGGCCGCTGATCTCGGCCGTCTACCACAACCGGCTCAAGCGCGGCATGCTGCTCCAGGCCGATCCGACGGTGATCTATGCGTTAGGGCGCCGCGTGTCGCGCGTGCTGTACCGTGACCTCGAAGTGAAGTCGCCGTACAACACGTATCGCAACGCCGGGCTGCCGCCGGGACCGATCGCGTCGCCGGGGAGTGCCAGCATCGAGGCGGCGCTGTTCCCGGCGGACGTGCCGTTTCTCTATTTCGTGGCCCATCCGGACGGCCATCACGAGTTCCGGCGGACCTTGCGCGAGCATAACGAGGCCGTGAGACGGATGCGGGCGCTCCGCCGGCAGGCGGCGTCGGCGCGGCCCTGACGCCCGTGCCCGACTCGGCGACCGTATCGCAGCGGGGCGCGGACCGGTGGCAACGCGGCCACCCGTGGATCTTCAAAAGCGACGTCCGCAAGCGGCCGACCGGACCGGCCGGAGTGGTGCGGGTGCGGGACGATCGAGGCCGGTGGATCGGCGTTGCCCTGTGGAGCCCGTCGTCAGAGATCTCGCTCCGGCGACTCGACGAATCGGCCGACGCGAAAATCGATGTCACCTGGTGGGAACGCCAACTGGCGCGGTCGATCGCGCGGCGGAGCGGCATCGGCGATGCCGCCACGGGATACCGCCTGGTGCACGCCGAGGGTGATGGACTGCCGTCCCTGATCTGCGACCGGTACGACCGTTGGCTGGTGGTGCAGATCCTGAGCGCCGGACTGGACGTCTTCCGCGACGAGATCGTCGATGTGCTCGTCCGCCTGACGAGCGCGGAGGGAGTGCTGGCCCGCAACGACGTGCCCGTCCGGTCGCGCGAGAACCTGCCCCGGGAAACGGTCCTCCTCCACGGCGATGTGCCCACGGAGGTCGTCGTCCGCGAACAGGATGTTCGTTATGCGGCGGCGCCGTGGACGGGCCAGAAGACCGGGGCGTTCCTGGACCAGCGTGAGAACCGGCAACGGCTGGGTAAGCTCGCGAACGGCCGGGCGCTGGACTGCTTCAGCTACCACGGGTCGTTCTCGCTGCACCTGGCCCGTGGCGCGGAACAGGTCGTGGCGGTGGATTCGTCAGCCGAGGCGCTGCAGCGCGCTGGTGAAAACGCGCGCTTGAACGGGCTGTCCAACATCGAGCGGATCGAAGCGAACGTGTTCGACTTCCTGCGGGACCGGGATCGCGCCGGTGACCGGTTCGACACCATCGTCCTCGACCCGCCGGCGTTCGCCAAGACGCGCGATGCGCTGGAGGCGGCACTGCGCGGGTATCACGAGATCAACCTGCGGGCGATGCGGCTGCTCGCGCCTGGCGGCGTGTTGTTCACGGCCAGTTGCAGCTATCACCTGACGCGTTCGCTTTTTCTCGAGATGATCGAGCACGCGGCCGCGGACAGTGGACGGCGCCTGGTGCTGGAGCGGATCACGGGGCAACCGGTGGATCATCCGGAAGTACTCACGATTCCGGAGACGGGATACCTGAAGGGAGCGGTCGTGCGGGCGGAGTAAATGCTCTGGGTTGGGCCAGCGGTTGGGGCTGGATCATTACCGCTTCTGGCAAGTGGGGCAGTAGTAGGTCGAGCGCGCGGACTGTGTGATCCGTCGCACTTTTGTTCCGCAGCGCCGGCAGGGCGCGCCCTCGCGGTCGTAGACCCTGAACCTGCCTTCATCCGTCGCCGCGGTGCCGGAGCGGTAGTAACGCTCCTGCCGGCGCAGGGCATTGCGCAGCGTCATTCGAATGGCCCGGACCAGTTCGCGCAGCTTTGGTGTGCTGACGCGGTTGGCGGGGGTTCGCGGATCGATGCGGGCGCGCCAGAGGGCTTCGGAGGCGTAGATGTTCCCGACGCCTGCCATGATGGACTGGTCGAGGAGGGCGACCTTGATGGGGATCCGCCGGGACGCGAGGGCCTGGCCGAGTCGCTCGCCGCTGAGTGCGGGATCGAGGGCGTCGGGACCGAGCCGGTCAGTCTCGTCAGGCGCTTCGCATAACGACAGGACGGACAGGGCCCGGGGGTCATCGAGAGCGAGGCGGGCACCGTCGTCGAACGCGATGACGGCGCGGACCGTGCGCGGGAGCGGGGCGTCGCCCGGAAGCAGCCAGTCGCCGGTCATGCGGAAGTGCACGCGGAGCTCGCGTCCGCTGGCGAGGTGGAAAACCTGGGCCTTGCCCCGTCTCACGACCGCCAGCACCCGATCACCGGCGAGCGAGCGGGCGGCGCGCAGCGGGAGGCCGCGGCGCTGGGCGCGATGGTGTAGCGTCACGCTCGTTATGGTGCGACCAACGGCGGTACTGCGTGCGATCGACGCGGCGTGTTCGACTTCGGGTAGTTCAGGCATCACCGTGATGGCGGAGGGGCAGATGACTGATGGCGAAAATCATGAGCGTTATGCATTTTCGCGAGCGTCTTCGATTCACTCTTGCCCTGCCTGACGAGTGTGCCTAACTTGTCGCGCGACCCGCCGGCCGAGGGACATGGCTCCGCGATTGCAGGTTTCACTGAAGCACGAATACGAGGTGTACGTCGAGCAGGAGATCGAGAACTACAAGTTCTCCCTTCCGCGCCCGGCGATTCTCCGGATCGGCGACGAAGCCGTGTCGGCTCTCCGCGACCGGACGCAGCCCGAGTTCGACGAGCTCGTGCTCTGTTCCGAGGTCGACCGGATCATCGGGCAGCGCCTTCGCCTCCCGAAGTATTCCACCTGGCGGAAGCGGCGGCTGAAGCTGCTCGCGATGTATCGCGATCATGCGCATTGGGGCATGGCGGCGGACGCACCGCTGGTTCGGGAAATCGTGCCTGACGCGGATTCACGGGTTCTGGTAGCCGGGGTGCGGCGTGAGGGCCCGGTATTGTACCTCGCCGCCCGCGGCTGCCAGGTCACCGCGCTCGACGACAACGAGGAGGTCGTCGAACGGGTGGTGTCGGCGGCCAGCCAGGTCGGACTGATGTCGCGCGTGAACAGCCAGCCGATCGGGCTCGACGCCTGGTCGCCCGATGCCCCGCTCAACGCCGTCGTCGTGACGCCGTCAGCGTTTCGTGGACTCAGCCCTGAGCAGCGGACCCGGGTGATCGACATGCTCAAGACGTCGACGCTCGAAGGCGGAGTTCACCTCGTGGACACGTTCAATTCCAATGAATCAGACGTGACCATGGAAGAGCTTCGGGCCCGGTATCGCGGCTGGGATGTTTCGGTGGTGGACGGCAGGGAATCGCGAACGTTCCTGGCGCGCAAGTCGGTCGCGTAGTCCTCTCCACTCGAGCCGTGACGCCGTGTCGGAACGAGACAGCTGTCTCAAATGCAGCGTGTCAATTTGATACGAAGCATGACTTGGCGGTCGGATACCGGAGTCGTATCACGCTGTAGTTCAACGGCTTGCGATTTCGGACGGGCAGGCACTGTCGTTGCATTGGCGCCCGGCGCCGCGGGCGATCTGCTCGCGATCCTTCAAGAGTGAGCAGTGCAATGCCAAAGCGTCGTCAACAGAATGAACCGCAGGAGCCGATCGGCATCGTGATATCCGGCGGCCCGCATGAAGACCCGACCCCGCGCCTCACGGCGTACGTCTATTCAATAGAAGACGAAACGAGCGGCGAACCCATAAGCACCGATCGGGCCTGATTTCACATCCGCGTCAATTCGCGGAGACTCGCCGTTCCGTCGGTTGAGGTACCGCGTAAATCCTGCCTCTCAAAAACAAGAAAGCCGGCGCTGAAAAGCGCCGGCTTCCTTGTTACAAACAACGAGCGGTTGCCTACTTCTTCTTCTTGGCGCCGCCCTTCTTCGCAGCCTTCTTCTTCTTCGCAGCCATTGTTCTCTCCATGGAGAGGGTGTTGAACGCCGGTCCAATCCCCCGGTGGATTGGTCGGCAACAGCCGGATGCGAAACACCCGACTGGTTCCGCGCGCCGGAACTTCGGCGCAAAAAACTGCGACAGACTGGTCTTCTCAAACAGCATGTCCAGCGGGGCTACGTTCCGCAGGACGACCATCTCTACATAAGCGAAACCGGACCAGAAGCCCGGTTTCAATGACAGAGAATCAAAAAGCGACACATAAACTGGTAAAAGAGACCTCGCAAACTTTCAAGGGTGGGGCCTCGAACCTGCCAGCCACGTAAACATCAGCGGCCAGGGAAGCGCACTCGATTGTTTGTTGTCGCGATGCAGCCAAGCGAAGTCCCCGCGCGAACGCGAAGTGATGGACGAATATAGGATTGCGGTGTGTCATCGCGCAATGGTGAGCCTGCCGATAGCCATTTGCCGGCCGACGCCTAACGACACCTGACGCGGCCCGGGCGGCCCCGATCGCCCGCCGTCCTGCCGGCTTCGACCCGTTTCCTCCCGTTCAAACGAGCTGCCGCGTCCGGATGTCGAACCTCGCAAGACAACCGTCCTTCACCGACGCCGATCATGACCAGCCAGCTGCGTACTAGCATCCGCTCCCTCCTCCGCGCACGCTGGTCGACCACCCTGCAACTCGCCACCATTGCCTTCGGCGTGGGCGGATTGAGTGCGGTCTTCGCCGTCGTGGGAGCGGTGGTGCTGCGGCCCCTGCCCTTCGATGATCCCGCGGAGCTCGTCACCATCGACGTGACATCATCGCGCGGATTCGGCATCTCGACGTCCATCCCCAACCTGCGTGACTGGCGCGACCGCACGACTTCCTTTGCAGCCTACGGAGGTCTGGTCGGCTGGAGCTTCCATCTCAGCACCGGCGCAGAGACCAGGGTGCTCACCGGCGGCGCCGTCTATGGAGATCTCTTTGGCGTGCTTCGCCTGCGGCCGCAGATCGGTCGAACTTTCCTCCCGGGTGAGACAGAGCCAGGGTCAGCGCCGCTGGCCATGCTGGGCCACTCGACCTGGCTGACGGAATTCGGCGCTGATCCGACCATCGTCGGACGCACCATCACGCTCGATGGCATTCCGCACACGATCACTGGCGTCCTGCCGGGCGATTTCTCGTTTCCCCGTACGGAACCAGCGGTGCTGGTCAACATGGGCTCGATGCGCGACCTGCCGTTCGACGAGCGCGGTTCCGCATTCGGTACGCGAGTATTCGCGCGAGTGAGACAGGGTACGTCGATCCGCGCGGCCGCGGCCGATGTCGAGCGCGCCGGCGCCGCCGTGAAGGCGGAGAACGGTCCGCTGACTGCCCTGCCCTCGATGCGGTCGCTCTCCGACTACCTCATCGGTGATCGCGACCAGCAGCTCTGGCTCCTGCTCGCGGCGGTCGCAATCGTGATGCTCATCGCGACCGGCAATGCGGGAGGACTGGTACTGGCTCGCGCCGCGGATCGCCGCCGGGATGCGGCGGTCAGGCTGGCGCTGGGCGGCGATCGTTCCGACCTCAGGCGGCAGTTCCTCTACGAACACGTCGTTCTCGCGCTGGCCGGCGGGCTGGTCGAGGCGCTGGTACCGATGCTGCCGTCGGACCTGCCGAAATCCCTGCTCGATCGCATCGCGATCGACGTCCAGACAGTCACGGGCACGCTGGCGATCTGCCTCGCCGGTGGCGTGATCTTCGGGCTGATCGCGGCTCGCTACGCCGGCTCCGCGCGATTGCTGGAAACGCTTCGCGGAGGATCCTCTTCGATCGTGGCACCCCGGACGCGCGCCCGATCCGCCCTGCTCGTTGGCGAGACCGCCCTCAGCGTCGTGCTGGCCGTCGCCGCCGGCCTTCTGCTCACGAGCTTCCTGAAACTGCGAACGATCGACAAGGGCTTCAATGACGACGGCCTGCTCATGGCGCGCATCGCGGCGTCGACCGCCAACGCCAACGCGCGTGATCCGTGGCTCGCCCACTACGTAACCCTTCTCGATCGAGCGCGCACGATCCCCGGCGTCATGAGCGCCTCGGCGAGCCTGCTCATTCCGCTCAGCGACCGTTCCTGGGAAGTCCGCATCCAACCCTATGGGGCTACCGAAGCGATCGAGGCCGGAGCGTCGGTGCTTTTCAACATGGTCTCGGAGGACTACTTCACCACGCTTGGCGTTCCGCTCCTCCAGGGTCGGTCGTTCAACGGAGGCGACCGGAACGACACTGCGCCCGTGGCGATCATCGACGAGACCATGGCCGAACGATTCTGGCCAGGCAGGGACGCGGTTGGACAACAAGTCACGATCGATGAGCGAGGGGCTGACGGTCAACTGATTTATCGAACGGTCGTCGGTGTCGCCAAGAACGTCCGCCACTACACCCTGCGCGAACCATCCCGAATCCAGATCTATGTTCCGATCCGGCAAACCATCAGCCGGTACGGGCAGACCCTGAACGTCGTGCTGAAGGCATCGGTGCCGCCCTCCACCCTCATTGCCCCAATGCGTGCCCTGGCCACCGCGGTGGATCCGGGAAGCCCGGCCTCGGAAATCCATCCAGTGTCTTTCTATCTCGACCAGTCCATCTCGGCCGAACGAACGCTCGGCATCATCACGATCTGGCTGGCGGTGGTGGCATCCCTGGTCACCGCGGTCGGGCTCTTCGGTCTGGTGACGTACGCGGTGGTGCAGCGGCGGCGCGAACTCGCACTGCGCCTGGCGCTTGGCGCGCGTCCGGGAGAAGTCGTGAGGCTGGTCACGTGGTCCGGCGTTTCCATGGGCCTGATGGGAATCGTCATCGGCCTCGCGGGCGCCATGGCGCTTTCGCGCCTCATTGCCGGGTTCCTGTACGGCGTGCAGCCGATGGACCTGTCCGTTTACGCGTTATGCGCCGGCGGCGTCCTGGCGGTGACGGCCCTGGCGGCGCTTGTCCCGGCACTCGGGGCGCGGCGCCTGGCGCCCGCCTCGGTGTTACGGGAGGATTAAGCCGTCTGAGTCACTGGACCTGACTGGGCGCAGTATGCAGTATGCAGAATGCGCACTGCAGAACGGGTATCCGGGTCAGCATGCCGACGCTGACGATCGACGGCATCGCCGTCACTGCGCCTGAAGGGGCGACCATACTCGACGCGGCTCGATCGCTGAACGTCGACGTCCCCACGTTGTGCTGGTATCCGAAACTCCCAACGGTCGGGAACTGTCGGATCTGCCTCGTGTCCGTTGACGGGAACCCGAAGCTGGTGGCGGCCTGCGCCGCGGCGGCCGCCGACGGCATGGTCGTCACGACGGAATCGGTCGCGGCCGTGAAGAACCGGCAGGGCGTGCTCGGTATGCTGCTGGAACGGTATCCGACGGACGAAATTCCCGATGGCGGGTACCGGAACGAGTTCGAGGCACTCGTCAGGCGCTATAACGTCCCGACCACGAAGCAGTCCGGTTTGCCGCTCCGCACCGGTGACGAGCGCGACGACGACCCCATCATCCAGCACGACATGAGCACCTGTATCCTCTGCACGCGCTGTGTGCGCGCCTGCGAGGACATTCAGGTGGTGGGTGTGCTCGACGTTGCCAACCGTGGCGATCACGCCGAGATCATCGTTGGCGCCGATGGGAACCCCGAGCACGCCGGCTGCACCTGGTGTGGCGAGTGCGTGCGGGTCTGCCCGACGGGGGCGATCCACGACATCATCCCGATGGCGGTCCGGGCGAACAACGGCACGATGGTCCAGCGCATGCGTTCGAAGGACCTTCCGGTCGTCGATCGCGAGGTGCGCAGCGTCTGTCCGTACTGCGGCGTCGGCTGCCAGATCGACCTGCAAGTGCGGGACGAAACGGTCGTCCATGTTCGGTCGCCATGGATCGAGGAGAACACTCCGAACCAGGGATCGACGTGCGTGAAGGGCCGGTTCGGTACCGACTTCGTTCAGCACCGTGACCGCCTGACGACGCCCCTCATCCGTCGCGGCTGGGTGAAGCGGGACGGGCAGTGGGTGTTCGATCGGGCCGAACATGAACGCAACGGCTGGAACCGCCGCGGCGGGCCGTGGGACCTGGTGCAGGAAGAAGCGCAGGAGAAAAAGCGCCGCCCGAAGAACAATCCGCTCATCACGAAGCCGACCGGGATGGACACGCTGGGCGACCCGCGGGATCGCGTGGCGACTCCCCGTGCGTGGTACGATCCCTTCCGTGAGGCCACGTGGGAGGAAGCGCTCGAGCTGGCCGCGCAGGAGATCGTCCGGATGCGGGATACGAAAGGTCCGCAATCGCTGGCGGTCTTCCAGTCGGCCAAGTGCAGCAACGAGGAGAACTACCTCCTCCAGCGCATGTTCCGGGGCGGTGTCGGCACGAACAACGTCGATCATTGCACGCGCCTCTGCCATTCATCGTCCGTGTCGGCCATGCAGCGCGCGATGAACACGAGTGCGGCCTCGGGATCGATGCGCGAGGTGGAGACTGAATCGGACGTCATCTTCATCCTGGGGGCGAATACGACGGAGTCGCACCCGGTGTTCGGGGCGGCGATCAAGCGGGCGGTGAAGCGCGGCGCGAAGCTGATCGTGGCCGATCCGCGGCGGATCGAACTGGCCGCGCGGGCGCACATTCACCTGCAGCCGCTGCCCGGCACGGACGTCGCCCTGCTGAACGCGATGCTCCACCACATCCTGGCCGAGGGCCTGGAGGACCGGGCATTCATCGCGAGCCGCACGCACGACTTCGACAAGGTGCGTGAGGCCGTTCGGCCCTACACGCCGGAACGGGCCGAGACGATTACGGGCGTATCGGCAAATCTCATTCGTCAGGCGGCGGAGTTGTACGCTCGCGGACCGCGGTCGGCGACGCTCTGGGCGATGGGGCTGACGCAGCACGCCACGGGGACGGACATCGTGGCAACGCTGCTCAACCTGATCCTGGCGACGGGCATGATCGGGCGCTGGGGAGCGGCGATGATTCCCATCCGCGGGCAGAACAACGTCCAGGGCGCGAGCGACGTCGGCGCCATTCCGATGGTCTATACCGACTACCAGCCGGTGACGGACCCGGCGATCCGGCACATGTTCGCGTCGACGTGGGGCGTGCCTGACGAGCGGATCCCGCTCGAGGTTGGCCTCAAGGTGACGCAGATCGTGCAGGAGACGAGCCCGGTTCGCGGGATGTACATCATGGGTGAGAACCCGATCCTGTCGGACCCCGAGGTGTCGCACGCCGAACACTGGTTCCGCGAGCTGGAGTTCCTGGTCGTCCAGGACCTCTTCCTGACCGAGACGGCTCGTTATGCGGACGTGGTGCTGCCGGGCGCGTCATTCGCCGAGAAGACCGGGACTTTCGTGAATACGGAGCGGCGGATCCAGCTTTCGCACAAGGCGATCGAACCGCCGGGCAACGCCCGCGGCGACCTGGAGATCATCATCGAGCTGTCGAACCGCATCGGCCTGCCGACGCCGTTCACGAACTCGGCGGAGGTCATGGACGAGATCGCGCGCGTGACACCGTCATGGCGCGGCGTCTCGCACGCCCGACTGGAAGGGAATGGCGGCCTGCAGTACCCGGTGCCTCACGCGGAACACCCGGGCACGGATTTCCTGTTCGACGACCGGTTCCCGACAGCGGACGGCAAGGCCCAGTTCGTCGGCGTCGAGTTCCTGCCGCCGGCGGAACTGCCTGACGACGACTACCCGTTCATGCTGAACACGGGCCGGCAGATGTATCACTGGCATACGGGGACGATGACGCGCCGTTCATTTGCGCTCGATGCGCGGGAACCGGGCCCGATCGTGGAGCTGAACCCGGCCGACGCGATCGACCTTGGCGTGGCGGACGGCGACGAAGTGTGCGTGGCGTCGCGCCGTGGTGAGTTGAGGATTTCGGTTCGCCTGTCCGGGCGTGTGGCGCGGCACCAGGTCTTCATTCCGATGCACTACCGCGAGGCGGCGGTGAACCTGCTGACGAACCCCGAGCTGGATCCGTACGCGCATATTCCCGAGTTCAAGGTGTGCGCGGTGTCGGTGCAGCGTGTGGGGGCGCGGAAATCGGATTCAGAGTCACGCACCCTGGCGACGCAGGCGGGCGACTAAAGGGGCATGGGGCATGGGGGATGGTGTACTGGTTTGGGGGGCTTCCTTCTTCGGGGGGGTCGGGCTTCAAACCCGTGGTCGGGTTGCTTGCGGCGGGCGGCGGGGTGGTGTCGGGCTGCGGGGGGGT
>CAMPKM010000022.1 GCA_946887155.1 uncultured Gemmatimonadota bacterium | reverse complement strand
GAGTCTCGTTAGGCGCTCGGCACCGGCCGCAACTCGGCCTCGGCCTCGCGCGCCGCCCGCTGCCCCTTCTCGACGTCCACGAAAGCCAGCAGCACGGCGCCGATCGCAAAAAAGGCGATGACGGACAGAATGGCGTTCCGACTGCTCCCGGTTAGGGCGATGGTGATGGTAAAAAGCAGCGGACCGAAGATGCTCGAAAACTTCTCGAACACACTGTAAAACCCGAAGAACTCGCCGGACTTGTGCGCCGGAATCATGGTTGCAAAAAGGGACCGGCTCAGCGCCTGCGTCCCGCCCTGCACCATGCCGACCAGCGCGGCCAGTACGAAGAAATGCGCGGCGGTTGTCATGAAATACCCGATCACCGTAATGATCGCGTACGCGACCAGTCCGATGAACACGGAACGCTTGGCGCCAATGCGCGACGCCAGCATGCCGAAGAGAAACGCGAACGGAACGCCGACGAATTGCACCAGCAGCACCGCGGCGATCAGCGACGACTGGCCGATACCGATCTCGGTCCCGTACGCCGTCGCCATCTTGATGATCGTCTGGATTCCATCGTTGTAGATGAGGAAAGCCAGCAGCATCAGGAACGCCTGCCGGAACCCCATCAGTTGTCGAACGGTTTCGCCGAGCCGGGTGAATGCGGTCCCAATGACCGATCCCCGTCGCGTTTCATCCGACTCGAGCGTCCGTGCCGGTTCGCTGACCCGGCGAAAGAGCGGAAGGGAGAAAACCACCCACCACACGGCCACGGAGACGAAAGCCAGCCTTGCCGGAAGTGATGCCTGCGCCGGCGTCAGGCCTTCGCCGCTCGGAAGACCAAACAGGTCAGGACGTTGAATCCAGGCGAGATTGATCGCCAGCAGCAGGCCGCCGCCGACATACCCCATGGCATATCCGGCGGAGGAGACGCGGTCGATCTCAGAGGTCTTGGCGATGTGCGGCAGGAGCGCTTCGTAGAAGACGACACTTGCCGTCGCGCCAATGATCGCGATGACGAAGAGAGTCGATGCCAGCACCAGGTCGCCGCGCTGGATGAAGAACATTCCTGCGGTGGCCGACGCACCAACCAGCATGGCACCGGCGAGCATGCGCTTCTTGGCCGCCGCGTAGTCAGAGATGGCACCGAGTATCGGCGACAGCACCGCGACGATGATGGCAGCGATGGTGTTGGCGGTAGCGAGCGCCTGCGTGCCACGCGATTCGGGTAAACCCGCCGCCGCCACCCTAATGAAGAAAATCGGGAACACGGCCGTAAGAACCGTCGTGTACAACGCCGAAACCGCCCAGTCGTACATCGCCCACGCTCGAACTTCCCGCCGTCCCAGTCCCAGCCGGTCGAGCCACGATGTCCTGCCGGTCGTCGTCACGCGGTCGCTCCGTGGTGTCGGGGGTCCCTGCCTAGCGAGTCGGTTGACGATGGCGCCGGGCCAGCCAGATTAACGCCAATGAAACGCGCGCTGCGCCCATTTTCGAACACCCTGCTGCTCGCTACGCTCATCGCCTGTTCCGGTGATCGCGCGCCGGGCAAGGATACGGCGTCGCCAGAAGTGCCGCCACCGGAAGGACCCGCGCCCACGCCCCCCGCGTCAACGTGGAATCGCGCCGCCGGATCCCTGTTTGCCGTCAGGGTCGCCAACGGAGCGAATGCGTGGTTGATCAACCCGCAGTACGGCGCGGGGCAGGCGCTCGATACGCTGACGTCAGCGAACTGGAATGTCGAAGGTTCGAGCCTGACGATGATCGATGGTGCTACCGTCACCGGCAGCGGGCGTGTGACCGGGTTGAAATTCGATTCCGTATGTGTCGGCTGGCCAACGGCATCGCTCGCGACCGGCGCCGGCGTGACCGGCTCGTGGCGGCTCGCTTTTCCCGAAGGGGCGGTCGATGGCCTCGCCTTCGATTCGCTGCCGGTGGTGGCGGCACCCGATTCCGCGGCCCGTGCGCGGGACGGCGCATTCGCCGCGTCACGCCTGCCTGACGACACGGCGGCGGCGTTCCGGGGCCGGCCGTTCAACGTTCGCCAGGCGAGCCGCTTCCAGGTGACTCCGGACACCATCATCACGATCTACGAGGTGGTCCGGCTCGTCGCCCAGGAAGCAAACCCGCTGCAGGAACAGATCCTCATCTTCACCGAGGAAGGGGCCGGACGGGAACCCGCGGTGACCTTCTCCCGGCGTGAAATCGGCGCCGAGGAGTCCATGGGTTCGATTGAACTGCTCGGGGTACTGCGGGTGCGCTCCTCCGGCCGGCTTGCCGTGCTGCTGCGACGGGAACGCGAGTCCGGCTTTGTACTCGAATGGATCGAGCGATCAGCCCGGGGAACGTGGAGCGTCCGCTGGCGCAGCGCGACCGATAGTTGTTAGGCATATCGGACGCCGTTCTGGCGCCCCCTATCGCCCGGATGCAATCGACGTCATCCGGTCCGGTCCAGCCCGAGCCGCGACATGGCAATGATGCCAAGCGCCGGGCCTAACGCGAGCGGCAGGTACGCCACTTCCCATCCCCAGCGCGCCGCCCACCCAGGCACCAGGTGGATGGTCAGCATGGTCAGCAGGAACCCGGATGCGGTCTGCAGCGTGAGGGCGGTTCCGACGTACGCCGGCGGGGCGGCATCCGCCACCAGCGCGGAGAATTGCGCGGAATCGGCCACGACCGACAAACCCCAGACGAGTGCCACGGCCACGGTCAGCCCGTAGGAAACCGCGGAAACGCGCCCGATGACCAGCGCACACGCGCCGCTGACCGCCATGGCAATCATGGCCACGCGCGCCCGCCCGATACGGTCGGCCTGTACACCAGCGACCACGCACCCGACGGCTCCGATGGCGATGGACGCGAACCCCAGCAAGGGGCCCCAGAGTTCAGGCGCTCCATGCCGAACCCCGGCGTCCGCGAGAAAAATGCCGATCGTGCTCCACATCGCGTACAGCTCCCACATGTGGCCGAGATACCCACCGGTAGCCAGTCGAACCCCACGCTCACGAAGGACGCTGGCCGCGGCGCTCGGGTTGAACGGCGCAGACGCGGCCTGATAAGGACCTTCCCGCACGACGAGGGCAAACAGCGCACTGCCGAGCACCGCCATCGCCGCGGCAACGAGCAGGACTGCACGCCATTGCGACGCTTCCCACGTTGCTCGAATGAGGTGAGGGGCCGCTGAACCGACCGACACCGCTCCGGTCAGGAGTCCAATCGCCGTTCCGCGATGACGCTGCGTCCACCCGGCCGCGATCTTCATGCCCGGCGGGTACACACCTGCGAAGCAGGCACCGGTGATCAGGCGCAGGGCGATCGCCTGCCAGCCCGTTATTGGAAGGAGCACCAGGGCGGCGGTCGCACCCGCCGCCGCCAGCGCCGATCCCGCCGCAAGCCGTCTCGCGCTCCAGCGATCGCTCAGGAGCAGCAGTGCACTCGTTATGGATCCGAGGACGAAGCCAAGCTGGACGGCCAGGGTGAGCCAGCTCGCGTGCCTCGCGGGAAGAGAAAGCGCCTCTGACAGCGGGGCGGCCACCACAGTGGCGGCGAACCACGGCGCCATCGACAGGACGATCGCCAGTGACAGCAAGCTCAGTTGCCACCACGGCTTTTCCGCTGACCTCACGCCGGCCTCACAGGCCCGTCGGCGCGCTGATGAAACTCCAGGGCAGGCCCGTTTCGTCGGCGACCCGGCTGGCGATAGCGGCAACGCCTAACGTTTCCGTGGCATAATGGCCCGCATAGATCACCACCACGCCATGCTCGGGAGCTTCAACGGCCGTGTGATGCGGACCTTCACCCGTGATCAGGGTCTGGATGCCGGCCGCTTCCGCTTCACGAAGTGTTTCGGAGGAAGCACCGGCACCGGTGCAGACGGCCCAGCGGCGTGTGTAATGCCCCTGGGGCAATTCGCTGGCTTGCGCGCGCCCACCATGCCGTCGGGCGAATGAGTCGGCTTCGGCGAGCAAAAGGTCCGTCGCAATGTCGGCCTCCCCTGCCACACCAATCGGCGTCCCCTGATAGGTCGCGAACGGTCCTGACGGCGTAAGGCCCAGCTCTCGGGCGAGCAGAACGTTGTTGCCGAACTCCGGATGCGAGTCAAGCGGCAGGTGCGCCGAGTAGACCGCGATATCGTGTGTGAAGATCTCACGAAAGCGGACATAGGAGTGGCCAACGAGCCGCTGCGCTCCTCCCCAGAACAGGCCGTGGTGCACGATCAGGAAGTTGGCGCCGCTCGTTACGGCGCCTTCGATGGTTTTCTGCGAAGCGTCGACCGCGGCAGCGATCCGGGTGACGGGGCCGCGATGGTCGACCTGCAGCCCGTTGAGCGCCGATGCGTATTCCGGATGGCCCTCGACGCCAAGCAGCCGATCGAGACGGAGCGCGAGTTCGGCTGCGCGAACGATCACTGGCCGGTCGCCCCTGACTCGCTGGACGGCTGGCCCCGGTCCGACGCGCGACGCATCATGCTAGTGTCGAGACGCTGTCGCCTTTCTGACCTGATGAAACTGGCTAGGCGGAGGGCTGATGCTGAGGGGAAATCCCGCCGGTGTCTCGAGCTGGGCCGATCGGGTCCCGCTGAACAGGCCAACCTCGCGTTCGGGATTATTGCTCCGGATTGTGCCGACACCGGAGCGCGCGCTACTCCCGACATGCGTACCAACAGTGTGGAAGAAATACTTCCACGCACGTTGAGAAGCCTCCGAGATGTTGGGAGCGCGCGCGTTGCGATGTTCAGGAGAACCTGAAGGTCCTCCACATCGCGTGGAAAGAACTCTTAGTCAGCGCCCCCGGCGTTTCGCAATGGCGTGACCGGTGTCGAAGCACCCTTTGCCCCGGCCATGTCCATCCGAACGTTGCCGTTGAGCAGGCCACCTTCGAAGACCACGATACTGCGAGTGTGAACATCGCCTTCGATGACCGAATTGGCCTGGATTTCCACTCTTTCGGACGCGTTCACGGTCCCAACAATTCGACCGCCGAGGATGACCTCTTCCGCCTGGATGTCGCCCTGAATGACACCGGTGCGTCCGAGAATGACCTGACGGGCGCCGCGGATCGACCCCTGCACCGTTCCTTCGATCTTGAGGGCGCCAGACGTTTCCACGTCCCCAACGATCTTGAGCCCAGCTGCAATCACCGAGGTACCTCCGCCACCCTCCGGCGCCGCGGCCGCGGGCGGCGTGTCGAGGCGCACGGGCGGGCGCTCGGGAGAGTTGGGTGGCTGCTTGAAAATCGACATGGTGTTTTCTCCCGACGGGTTAAGCGGAGGACGAGGGTCAGTCTGCATCGTGCGATGACCGTGTGATGAGTTCGAAAACGCGGTTGAAATCATCGGCCGAGTAAAACCGAATCCTCACTTCTCCGCGACCGTTGCTATCGACTTGAACGGCGACGTCAGTCTGTAGAAAACGACGAAGCCGGTCTGTGAGGCGACGCACTTCCGGCACATCAGAAACGTTTTGCTGGCTCTCCGGGTCACGAGTTTTTTTTACTGCTGGCTTCGCTTCCTGAACCAACCGCTCCACTTCCCGTACGCTCAACCGCTGCGACACGACTCGAGCGGCGAGTTCGGTAAGCGACATGCCAGGCGGTACTCCGAGGAGCGCGCGCGCATGGCCGAGCGTGAGAGACCCGTCACGGACCAGCTTCTGGACATCCTGCGGAAGCGCGAGCAAGCGCAGCGCGTTGGTAATTGTGGAGCGGTCCTTACCCACCGCCTGCGCCACCTGCTGGTGCGCCAGACCAAAGTCGCTGATGAGCTGTCGATAGCCCTCAGCCTCTTCGATCGGGTTGAGATCCTCACGCTGGAGATTCTCTACCAACGCCAAACTCAGCAGTTGTTCATCGCTGACGTCGCGTACCACGGCAGGAATGGTGGACCATCCGAGCCGTCCGGCGGCCCGGAAGCGCCGTTCCCCAGCTATGAGCTCGAACTTGCCGTCCGCTCGCGGTCGAACTGAGATGGGCTGCAGCAGGCCGCTCGCCTGCAGGCTCTGCTGCAGATCCACCAAGTCCGTTTCAGCGAAATCCCGGCGCGGTTGCCGAGGATTGGGGACAATGTGGTCGAGCCTTATTTCTCGGAATGGCTCGTTGGCCTTGGCTGGCTGATCCGGTACCGCCGCCTGCGGCTGAGCCGCCGGGGTAGAGTTAATAAGCGCGCTCAGTCCTCGGCCCAATCTACGCGATTTATCGCCTTGTGGCTCGTTCATGGCGCAGGAGTGACCCCTTGATGTGTCGAAGAATCCGACGTTTGTGACGAAATAGGCACCACTGAAGCGTTACTTTCGGTGCGAGCCATAAGTTCTTTCGCTACAGCAAGATAGGATGAGGCGCCTACCGAGGTAATGTCGTAAAGAAGAATGGGTTTACCAAAGCTCGGCGCTTCGGCCAGACGGATATTTCGGGGGATCACGGCTTGGAAAACCAGGTCGCCGAAATGCTCTCGCGCATCGTCCGCCACTTGCCTCGACAGGTTCAGTCTCGTGTCGTACATGGTGAGGAGAACGCCTCCAACAGCCAAGCCGGCATTGAGATTCTCCTTGACCATTTCAACGGTTCGCAGCAGCTGACTCAGGCCTTCCAGAGCGAAGTACTCACATTGCAGCGGTATGATGACGGAGTCGGCTGCCGCGAGCATGTTGATCGTAAGAAGGCCCAGGGAGGGCGGACAGTCGATCAGGATGTAGTCGTAATTGGCGCGCTCGGGCTCGAGCGCTTTGCGGAGTTTTGATTCTCTGGCAAGCTCATTTACCAGCTCCACTTCCGCTCCGGCAAGATCTGGCGTCGCCGGGAGGACATCCAGCTTGGACAAATGAACGCCTCGCCGAATCACCTGGCCGGCCGCCACTTCGCCGAGCAAGACCTCGTAGAGACTGGGCATGTCCGCGGGGACAGAAAGGCCAAGCCCGCTGGTGGCGTTTCCCTGGGGGTCCCCATCTACCAGAAGGACTCGGCGATCTGCCGTCGCCAGAGCCGCTGCGACGTTGATGGCGGAGGTCGTCTTCCCCACCCCGCCCTTCTGGTTCGTGATTGCTATGATTCGTCGGTCCGGCACTGCGCTTCAGGTGTGTGTGTAAGCGAGCCGATAATATCTCCTTCCTCGCAATAGGGCTATTGCAATGTTCCACGTGGAACATCTGTGTGGGAAGATTTTCTGCATTGTGGAATCCGGATCAGGGGCTTTGCATGGTCAAGCCCAAGGCGACCGAGATCGAAAGCCGCTCTCGATTCCCACAGCGAAATCCCTAGGCCTCAACTGCTTAGCACCGCCGCTCAAATCAGCGGCCAGCCGGAATCGTGCCCGAGGAGGTGCCGCTCCAGAGCGCAGCCTTACCGGCTCCGTACCGCGCGGCCGCCGATGTTAATTCCAGTTTTCCACCATCCCAGTTCCCTTCTCGGGCTTGGCGAGGAATCTCGTAGGAATCGGCCTACGTTTCACGTGGAGCAATTCGGATACTGGCCTGGCGACAACGCCAACCGATGATGGACCCTTCTGCTGCGCTGAGTCCTGCTGGACGGCCAGCCCCGTAGCCCGCCCCTCGTCGTCCAGTCCCGCCTCCACGGTCCAGTCACCACGCCCCGCCCATTCCCTTCACCGTGGAATCGTTAGGCAGTCGTTAGGCACGCCACGGGGTCGCCTTCGTGGAGCCCTTATGCCGCTCTTACACGACGGCACGTTTTACACATTTAGTAGCATTTAACTACTAATTCACACGTGGCTGCTCGCGAGTCACCACACTGCTGTGACCCCTCGCCATGATCTCCAGCGGGAAATGGAATCTTCAGAGATCCGCGACAACAACAACCTGACGCGGATCTTCGCTGAAACCGGGGATCCAACGAATCGCGACAACAAGCCGGGCGCTCCCGGCGACCTGCCGGTGAATCCCCAGGGGGACGATTGAAGTCCGGGTAAGTGCAATGAAATGAGATCCGCGACAATTCGCATGATCCGCGCCGACTCGCTCCTCCGCCGTTGACTTGCCGCGTTGATTCGCCCATTCCGCGCTGACTCGCTTCTCTGCCGTGGACGTGACGCGTTGTATCGCATTACCCGCGCCAACTCGGTTCTCCAGCTGTTGACTTCCCGCGCCGATCCGCACGCAAATTCGCGCCGACTGATCCTACCGGCCGCCCGACGACGCGCTCCACTCACCTCTCGCGGAATCCAGCGAGACGCGCTCGAGAACAAGTGGCGCGCCCACCTCGCTCGATGACGCACGCAACAGATACAGCGGTCGTTCACCGTATCGCTGTACCAGCACCGTGTCCCGTGCGTGCAGATCTCTCGCGTAGACGTTAGTTCCCGGATCCTGCGCCAGCAGCGGAGCAAAAAATGCGTATCCGCCTCGATCCTCCAGCAACCGTCGCTGGCACGCCGGCGAATACATCGCACCCGGCAACATCCGCTCAGTGTGATCCGGAGACAGCGAGGTGGCCAGCAAGCGCAACGAGTCCGCCGTCAACGGACGCAATCGATCAACCGCTGCCGTGCCTCGAACATCCGACGCTTCGAGCCCGCCAATCGCCCCATCGAGCACACACGTATCCACCGTGCGGTAGAATGCATCCGCTTCGCTCCGCGAAACGCCCAATGCGTACAGGCGCGCGATGAGTTGCGAGCCCCAGCTCTCCCGCACCAGGATGAGGGCGTTGTCCACGCCCGCCGTCGCCGCGGGCTCGAGATAATCGTGCCGGGTCAGCAGCACGCCGCTCGCATACTGGCGGGCCCGAACGGGGAGCGAGACGAAGACCGCAACGACCGCGCTGACGGCGTACACCAGCAGGACGAACCGATCGGCCCCCAGGGACGGGAACCGATCACGCGCGATCGACGGCAGCCGCGCCGTCCACAGAACGAGGGCAGGGAGGAGGAGATAGACGAACCTCGGCCCCAGGAAGAATCCGTCGTGCCAATATGCGAAATAACCCGCCACGAGCAGCGCTGAAGCTGCCAGCAGGTACCGGTCGAACGCACTCAATCTTCTCGTCAGCGCCAGGGCGGTCATCGCCGGCGCGAGAGAGGGCAATGGCGTCTCGAACAGGTAATTCTGCAGCCGCAGGAAATAGAGGTTCACCAGTTCGATGCCACGCGATGGCGTGTGACTGATGCCCCAGGGCGCTTGATGGAAGCCGAGTCCGTGGCTGGCGCCCCACAACAACTCGTAACCAAAGAGGGTAGCGCTGCCTGTGGTCGCCGCATTGAAGGCGAGGACGCCGGCCACGGGCACGGTGATGCCAATCCCGGATGCGATCAGGCAGGCAAGGGGCGTCTGGCGTCGAATGGTTCGTGCCAGCAACCACAAGCCGGCCGGAAGGGCAAACGCCGCCCCGTCCACCGGTCGAATGGCGACCATGATGCCTAACGCAAACCCGGTCGCCAGCCCGGTCACCACGCCGGCGTTCGTGCCCGAGGTAATCGACCGCACGCCGAGCAGGGCGAGGCAGAGCCAGGCCAGCGTCGGCACATGGTTCATGTGCGACCCGGCCATGAACGCCATGAAGGGCGCGATTGCCATGAGGACCGCAGCACCTAACGCGACAGAAGCCGATGCTTCGGTCCGGCGAACCAGGTGCCAGAACGCGACCACGGCCACCGCACCCGAGACCGGCCCGGTCAACCACGGCATTCCGGCCAGTACACCCGGCAGCAGCATCAGCGGACCGCCAGGCGGAAACTGCGAATAGACCTTTCCGTCCATGTCTACCACGTGCAGGGCGGTGAAGAATTCCGGAAATGGATCGGCCGGGCGCGTCAGGCCGCCTTCCGAAAAGATCCTCGCCTGCATCACCTGGACGATTTCGTCGATCTGCAGCGGTCGGCCGGAAAGCACCGTCAGCGCCACCACCGCATACAGGGCCAGCGCCAGTATCCCCAACGTCAACGCGGTTGCCAATGGACGTCGCTCGGCGCCCGCGGCGAGCGACGACCAACCGGTCGGCCACCACCCGGTGCGCCGGATGACGAGGAACAGGACCACCGCGACGCCAATGCTGATCAGCGAACCGTTGAACCACTCCGATGCCGAAACGGCGTACCATGACGCTTCATGGCCACCGGCGATCCAGTTGACGAACGGAACGAACCCAAAGACGGCGATGAGGGCCGCCCACAGGCGTGCCACTACAACACGATCGCCGTGCGTCACCGAATACCGGGCGTGATCATCACGGGATTGACGCCTTGACCCTCACTCACGAAACGGCGGTTGGCTCAGGACTGCGTCGCCGCCGTTCAAGTTCAACCAGGAGATTCTGAAGGTCGCTCGGGCTCACCCCGGGAATGCTCGCCGCCTGCGCCAGCGTTGCTGGACGGCGCAGCGCGAGCTTCTGGCGCGCTTCCGTCGAGAGCGACAGGAACCTCTCGTAAGGCAGGTCGAGTGGCAACGCCAACTGCGACATCCGGCGAAGCTTGTCGGCTTGTACGCGCTCTCGTTCGAAATAGCCCGCATACTTCAGCTCGAGATCGACGGTCGTGATGGCATCGCCCTCCGTGTCGCGCGCGACACCCGCGGCCACGAGCAACGCGCCGAGGCTCAGGCCTTGCCGCCGTGCCAGCTCTGCCACCCGGACCGGCTGTCGAATGGGCGCGCTGCCAGCGCGCTCCAGAAGATCATTCACGTCTGCGGGCGCCAACGATGTCTCCCGAGCCAGGCGATTGAGCTCGATCTCTTCGGAAAACCGCGCTTCGACGAGCGACGCTTCGCGGGCATCGAACATGCCCAATCTCTCTGATATCGGCGCCAATCGTCGCAGGGCGTTGTCCTGCCGCACCGTCAACCGGAACTCCGATCGCGAGGTGAACAAGCGATACGGTTCATCCACACCACGCGTCACGAGGTCGTCGATCAGGACACCGATGTACGAGGTCTCGCGCCCCAGGATGATCGGTTCTTCATGGAGCGCATTACGACCGGCATTGAGTCCTGCCACCAACCCCTGACCCGCGGCCTCTTCATAACCGGTCGTGCCGTTCACCTGGCCGGCGAAGAACAAACCGGGGATGGCCCGGCTCTCGAGCGAAGGCCACAGCTGCGTCGGCGGGAAGTAATCGTACTCGATCGCGTAGCCGGCCCGCGTCATCTGGACATTCCGCAATCCGTCGATCGACCGAAGGATTTCGAGCTGGACGCGCGAGGGCAGGGACGTCGACAGGCCATTCACGTACAACTCGGTCGTGTCGTGGCCCTCCGGCTCGAGAAAAAGCTGATGCCGCTCCGCGTCAGGAAAGCGGACCACCTTGTCTTCGACCGACGGGCAATACCTGGGCCCGCGCCCGCTGATCGCGCCACCGTACATCGCCGATTCCGTCAGCCGTTGCTGGATGATCTGCTTTCCTTCGTCTTCCAGGAACGTGATCCAGCAGGGCAACTGTTCCGGATGACGCGTGCTGCCTGACGAGCGCCGCCGGTCTGGCCAGAAATGCGACCACGAGTAGTCGAAATCCTCGACTTCGCTGCCTTGTCGCTGCAGGCGGTCGAAGTCGACTGTTCGACCGTCGATGCGTGGTGGCGTTCCGGTCTTGAAACGTGCTACCTCGAGTCCCGCGCGCTCGAGCTGTTCGGCAAGATCGATGGTGGACGACTCGCCGGCACGTCCACCGGCAATTCGTGTCTGGGTGCCAATGTGGATGCGGCCGCGAAGAAACGTTCCCGTGGTGAGCACGACGCACGACGCGCCAAAGCGCCGTCCTTCGAGCGTTTCGACGCCGGACACACGACTGCCGTCCAGGATGAGGCGGGCAACCGTCCCCTGGATCGTGCGCAGCTGGCGGTGCGCTTCGAGCAGCGACCGCACACTTCGGCGATACAATCCGCGATCACACTGGGCTCGCGGCGCCCAGACTGCGGCGCCCTTTCCGCGGTTCAGCATCCGGAACTGGATCATGGCGAGGTCGGTCGCCCGTCCCATGATTCCGCCCATGGCGTCCACTTCGCGAACCACGGTTCCCTTGGCCACGCCGCCAATCGCGGGATTGCACGACATCTGGCCGATGGTCTCCAGCGCGCTCGTGATGATGCCGACTGAACAGCCGAGCCGAGCCGCCGCCACAGCCGCCTCGGTGCCGGCATGGCCGGCCCCAATCACGACGACATCAAATTCTGCTTCGAAGCCAGGCATGGCGGCGGGAGACATTTGCTGAAGGTAGCGAGACACGAGTCCGGCGTGCATCCATCCATGGACACACGCCCCCTATCTCACCACTCCTGATGCCACTCGCACTTCCTATCAACAGTCCCACGCTGCTCATCCGTCGAACGTCATTCGAACGCGCCGGCCTGACCCGCTCGGCGATCGACGAAAAGCTCGGCCTTACGGACCAGGAGTTCCGTGTCGAAGCGGACCTGATCGTCATCGGACCGATCCTGGACGAAGACGCACTTCCGGAACTGGTCTCCGAACTCGAAGGCGCTGGGCTCGTTTACTTCGACGACTTCTTCGACCTGAGCGGCAACTGGCCCGAGTGGCTCACGGTGTTTGTCAGGAGTTAGGCTTGCCCTAACGACGGGACAAGGTCTCCGCAGGCGTTGGCTCCTCGGCGATCGCGCCGCGCCGCAGCAGTCCATGCCAACCGCAGCGAAGGCACCAGCTGCTGCGGAACCAGGGGAGGACGCGATCGAAGGCCGACGCAACGCGGATCGTCCGGGCATCGCAATTCAGGCAATGATCACCAGCCGGGAGAATCATGGCGAAGAACACCGTCGCCATGATGATGCGGAGGACCATCAATCCGCCGAAAATCAGTGAGAAGAGCAGCAGGTCCGACATTGCACTCCCAACAGCTTTACACCGCTACGACACCTGACCGATCAACCTGGTCCGCACTGAGCAATCCGGCGAGGAACCCGGTCACTCGCGATTCCACATAGTACGCCGGTCGCCAGGGAGCGCCAGTCACGAACCCGACATGTCCACCGCGCCTGTGGAACTCCACCGTGAGATTCGGATTCTGCGCACTGATTCGCTCGACTTCACCAAGGACATCGGGTGTGTAGAAGGGGTCGTCATGCGCGCTCAACAGTAGCGTGGGACGCCGAATTCGATCCAGAAAGTGGATCGAGCTGCTGCGTTCGTAATAGTCGGCGGCATCCGCGAAGCCGTGGAGCGGGGCAGTGAACCGATCATCGAACTCCCACATTGATTTAACGGCGTCCAAGGCACCTCGATCGCAGACGTCGGGAAACTGCTCGAGCTTGCCTGCCGCCTTGCGCCTCAACGACCGCAGGAAATTCCATTCGTACACGCGGGCAAACCCAGACCCGATGGCGCGACTGGCGCGCGCCAAGTCAAAAGGCGTCGAGACAGCGACGGCACCCCGAATCTGTGCTGGAAGTCGGTCGCCTTCCTCGCCAAGCCACTTCAGCAGGACGTTGCCGCCGAGTGAAATCCCGGCCAGACAGATCGGTTGCTCAGGAAGTTCGGCCAGTAAATGCTGAAGGACGAATCGGAGGTCGGTTGTCTCTCCCGAATGGTAGGTCCGCCGGGCGCGGTTCAACGTCCCGTCGCAGGTCCGGAACAACAAAAGGCTTGGCTGCCAACCACGAGCTTTCGCAACGGCCCACAGCCCGCCTACGTAATGCGAGCGCATGCCTCCCTCGAGTCCGTGAAGGATCAATAGTCGCGGCGCCGGGCGAGGCATGTTCGCGGTGGCAAGGGTAATCTCGTCGCCGTCGGGTGCACTGAAGCGCCTCAACAGCAGACCCTGGAGCTGCGACCGCCGGACGAACTTGCCCCACATGGTCATGGAGTGGCGACCGGGCAGCCACCAGGCAGGGCGGAAGGCGTTCTGCATCAGGCTACATTACTCGGCCGGTCGCGCGCCCGCGTGGCAACCGCCACTCACTCCAGGTAACCATCGAAAGAGGGAAACAGTGGCTGGTTCGTCCAACCCGACGCGTCAGGTGCAGATCTTCGGGACGAAGAAGAGCGCGGACACCAGGAAAGCCCTTCGATTTTTCGCCGAGCGACGGATCACCACGCACTTCGTTGATTTTCAGGAGCGAGGGCCGGCACTCGGCGAGCTGCGCCGTTTTGCGGATCGTTTCGGGGCCACCCAACTGGTCGACCGCGAGTCCCGACGATTCCTTGATCTGGGCCTGCAGCGATCGATGTATTCCGACGACTGGTGGCTGCACCGATTGACCGAAGAACCCGCCATGCTTCGCCAGCCACTCGTGCGCTTCGGACACAAGGTCAGCGTCGGCCTGGACGAGAACTCCTGGCGCGAATGGCTGGCAACCTGAGTCGCCGGCGAAACTGCTTCATACCGAGAGGATAGTCAGATCGACTACACGCTAATGGCCTGGGGAGGGTTCCTTCTCTTCGTCCTGCTCATGCTCGCCATTGATCTCGGCGTCGTGAACAGGAAGGCCCACGTCGTTTCGGTCAAGGAAGCCCTCACGTTCACGAGCG
Organism: uncultured Gemmatimonadota bacterium; assembly: GCA_946887155.1. The sequence goes on along the minus strand of CAMPKM010000022.1, from coordinate 1,173 downwards.
TCCTCGTCGTTCTGGCGATGGGCTTCGCGTACTTCGTCTACGCGGCCTACAACAACCAGTGGCTCGATCTCGGGACGCACGTCGATCGCATCGACGGCATGACGAACGACGGCCGCCTTGCGGCGCTCAAGTTCATCACCGGTTACCTGATCGAGCTGTCGCTCAGCGCGGACAACGTGTTCGTCATGGCGCTGATTTTCACCCACCTCCGCATTCCGCCGCAGTACCAGCACCGGGTGCTGTTCTGGGGGATTCTCGGCGCGCTCGTGATGCGCGGCCTGATGATCGTGCTGGGGACCGCGTTGATCGCACGGTACCACTGGATCCTCTACATCTTCGGCATCTTCCTGATCTACACGGCTGCCAAGATGATGCTCTCGAAGGACGAGGGGCACCTCGAGACCGACGAAGTCTTCATCATCAAACAGCTTCGACGATTCTTTCCGGTCACCGGCCAGTTCAACGAGCATCACTTCACGGCGAACATCGACGGCCGCCGGATGTTGACGCCGCTGGCGGTTGCATTGGTGCTCGTGGAAGCGATGGACCTGGTATTCGCGGTCGATTCGATCCCGGCGGCGTTCGCCATCACCACCGATCCCTTCCTCGTCTTCACCAGTAACGTCTTTGCCATACTCGGGCTGCGTTCTCTCTACTTCGCGCTCGCCGGCGCTATCGACAAGTTCCGCTACCTGAAGACATCGTTGTCTGCCATCCTTGGCCTGATCGGGATCAAGATGCTCACCGGGGAATTCATGAAGGAGCACCTCGGCCCTAACGCGAATCTCTACATGCTGGCTATCGTCGTCAGCATACTGGCCATTGGCGCCGTGGCGTCGATCATCGTCACGAAGCGCGAGGAGCGGGACGCCCAACCGGGCGGCGGCTAACCGAAAACCAGCGGGTACACCGTCGTCGCGACGATGATGAGCAGCACGACCGCAATCACGTCCAGTAGTACGCCGGCGCGCATCATGTGGGGGCCCCCGCGCGGGCCGCGGCGCCCAACCGGTGGGTGGGGGGGCCGGGGGGGGGGGGGGGGGCGCCCGCGGCGGCGGGGGGGGGGCGGGGGGGGGGCGGGGGCGGGGCGGCGGGGGGGGCGGGGGGGGGGGGGGCGGGGCGGGGGGGCGGGGCGCGGGGGGGGGGGGCGGGGGGCGGGGGGGCGGGCGCGGG
>CAMPKM010000021.1 GCA_946887155.1 uncultured Gemmatimonadota bacterium | reverse complement strand
CACGTGGTGATACACGGCCACGGCATCGCGCTGGTCGGCGACTGCCTGTTTGCCGGTTCGGTTGGCAGGACGGACCTCCCATTCGGGAACGCACTGGAGCTGGGACGCTCGCTGGATCGGATCGTGGCACTTCCCCCGGACACCCGTGTACTGCCCGGCCACGGACCGGCCACAACCGTAGGTGAAGAGCGGCGCACCAATCCGTGGCTGCCGGAACTCATTGGCTTGACCCGTTAGGCATCGATATGGGATTCGTGAACAAGGGACGAGACGTGCCTGCCTCGCGAATCGAGGCTCGGTTGCACAAATTCTGTTGACAGGCGGACCCTTCGGTGACGCCGATCGGGCCGGTCACCCCCACCCCCAATCAAACGTTATGCGCCAACTTCGTTCTCCTTCTCGCTGGGCCTGGCTCCTGCCGGTTGCGGCGGTGACCGTCATCGTCGCCTGCGATAATTCCCTCGACGGAATCAACACCCAGGGGACCTGGGGCTTCGTGACCGTTGGCGCGACGAAAAACGACGCCGGCGCCCACTTTGCCAAGACCGAGGGCCTGTTCTTCCTGGCCAACCTCTCCGCCGTTCCGAACGCCTCGGTTTTTGCCGACACGTGTGCCGACGCGCTACTGATCGAGGGCAACAGCCTGCCCGGGGTCACGTACATCGATGCCGGCCCGTCGGTCGGCGCGATCCTTGGCGGCGTCGATCGCACGCTCGAACGGACGACGACCGCGCAGGGCATTTCCTACCAGCCGGCGGCGCCGCTCCCGTACACGCCTGGCGACAGCATCGTCGTCAACACGACGGGCGTTTCGGGTGGCTTCCCCACCGGAACCATCCGCGCCAAGACCGCCGAAGCGTTTGCGTTCCCGACAGACATACCCATACCAGCGGGTTCGGAAGCTATCCAGCTCGAGTGGACGGCTCCCGAGGCCAGCGGAAGCGCGATGGTGGTGTCGCTGCGTTACGCGACCAGCCAGAATCCCAGCGTCATGACGCGCACCGTGACCTGTACCTTCATCGACGACGGAGTCGACTCCATTCCGTTCCGCTGGCACCAGAACTGGTCGACCAGCTCCGGTCCTCGCGCTGTAGTGGCTACGCGTCTGCGCACGAATTACGTTGCGGCTGGCGATGCGAACCTGGGCGTCGTATCCACCTTTCTGGTTCAACCTCCCCCTAACCCGTTATGGGGGGATTGGGTATTTACAGGGGGGCGAGGGGGCACGCGCCGTCGCCCCCGATTCATTTCCCTCGGCCTCAACCACGATTCCCGTGCGCACCGAAAAAGACCCGCTTGGCCCGCTCGACGTCCCCGACGAGGCACTCTACGGCGTCCAGACACAACGAGCCGTTCAGAACTTTCCCATCAGCGGACTGCGCCCGCTCAAGCCGTTCGTGACCGCGCAGGTCTGGCTCAAGAAGGCGGCAGCGCTTACACACAAGGAAACCGGGCGGCTCGACACGCGGCTGGCCGATGCCATCGTGCAGGCGGCCGATGAGGTACTGGAGGGCAGGCACGACGACCAGTTCGTGGTCGATCCGTACCAGGCCGGCGCCGGTACGTCGCACAACATGAACGTGAACGAAGTGCTCGCCAATCGCGCGAATGAACTGCTCGGGTCCGCGCGCGGGACCTACAAGCCCGTTCACCCGAATGACCACGTGAACATGGCGCAGAGCACGAACGACACGATCCCCACCACGATCCGGCTCGCCTGTCTCGCCGAACTCGGTGGATTCGTGCGCGCGTTCGAGTCCCTGCGCGATGCGCTGGCCGCCAAGGGAAAGGAGTTCGACGGCATCGTGAAGGCCGGTCGCACGCACCTGCAGGATGCGATGCCTATCCGGCTCGGCCAGGAGTTTGCGGCGTACGCCGGTTCGCTCGACCGCGGACTGCGGCGGGTGCAGCAGAGCGCCGACTACCTCCGCGACCTTGGCATCGGCGGCAGCGCCGTCGGCACCGGTGTCACGGTCGAGCCGGAATATCCGCAACTGATGAACAAGCACCTGCGCGCCATTTCCGGTCTCGAGCTTCGGGTCGGTGCCGATCGGGTGCAGCTCATGCAGAGCATGGGCGACGCGGCCGGATTTTCGGCGGCGATTCGTGTGCTCGCGCTCGACCTCAGCAAGATCGTGAGCGATTTGCGACTCATGGTCATGGGTCCGCGCACGGGCATCGATGAAATCAAGCTGCCGGCGGTGCAACCCGGTTCGTCGATCATGCCGGGAAAGATCAATCCGTCGATCCCGGAGATGGTCAACCAGGTCTGCTTCCAGGTGGTTGGTTGTGATACGACGGTTTCGATGGCGGCCGAACACGGACAGCTCGAGCTCAACGTGATGATGCCGGTCATTGCCCACAACATTCTGCTGTCGATGCGGATTCTCGCGAACGCGGCCAAGGTACTCGACGAACGATGCGTGCGCGGCATCGAGGCCAACGTCGCCATGTGCGAGTACTGGGTCGAGCGTTCCGCCGCCCTCGCCACGGCGCTGGCGCCGCAGATCGGGTACGCCGCGGCCGCGGAGTTGAGCAAACGATCGGTGAAGGAAGGTGTCCTCATTCGCGATCTCGTACGGCGCGAAGGGGTCCTGTCCGGATCGGAGGTCGACGAGGTGCTCGACCTGCGGAAGATGACCGAGATCGGCGTTCCCGGGGGCAAACACGGCCCCGCGCCATCGGGAGGCTGAGCAGATCGCGGCCAGGTCCGGCCCTCGCTAACTTTCGATCCAATGCGCATCACCACCTGGGCCGAATACGGCCTCATATGCTCGCTGAACCTGGCTCGCCGTTACGGCGACGGGCCGGTCACTGGTCGCGAGATTGCAAACCAGGAAAAGCTGCCCGCTGACTACGTCGAGCAGATCATGCTGCGGATGCGTCGTGCGGGCATCGTGACGAGCGTTCGCGGTGCGCACGGCGGCTACGTGCTCGCCAGGCATCCGGGTGACATCTCGATACGGCAGGTGGTGTCGGCATCCGAGCACACGACGTTTGACGTCCGGTGCCTCACGCATCCGGTGGCCGAAGATCGGTGCGCCGATTCGTCGAACTGCAGCATCCGGCCCGTGTGGATGATGCTGCAGCAGCGCATCGACGATGCACTGGAAAGCGTTCACCTCGCCGACCTGCTCCAGGACGAGCCGGTGGTTCGCTCGAGGGTGGGCCTTCCGGTGCTCCACGCCTGACCGGTCGCGCAATGGTGTGGCTCTTCGGAAAGTCAAAAATGGCCGAGCAGCGCCGTCGGGCTGCGCAACTGTACGTCCAGGATGCCTACGCGGAGCCGGACGCAGTGGACGTTCAATGGCTGGCGTCGATTCTTGGAGCGGGCGACGATGATCGTGCGCGCTGGGAACTGCGCTATGCCCGACGCGCCGCGGCCCTTCTGGTGTCCGAACGCGAAGCACTCGATGATGCCACTGGCTCGCTGGTTGCGCGCGAGATGCGTCAAGCGCTGCAGATGGATCGTGGGGTGGCCGCGGGAATGGTCGCGGTCGCTGAAAGACAGCTAGGCCAAAGGCTGACCTCCATGCGAATGGCGTTCGCGGACCGGTCTCCGGGTGAGACACCGGACCTTCGCGTGGCGAGAGCCATGCTCGATCGACTCGGTGTTCGTGAGGTCACCGTCAACCTCCCGCGGGTGGCTGCCATCGTACGGAAATACCACGACGAAGCGCAGGAATCGCTCCGGCGCGCATTCGGCATTGCGTCCGTGCCTGAAGACCAGCCACCGTCTCTCTGGACGGCCCGACCCGCCGATTGATCTGTGCAGACAAAAAGCGGCGCCCGAAACGGGCGCCGCTTTTGCAGATATAATGCCGAAGGGGGGACTCGAACCCCCACGAGCTTTCGCCCACTGGCTCCTGAAGCCAGCGCGTCTACCAGTTCCACCACTTCGGCAAGGGGCCGGAACGTAATCGGGGTTCGCGGGTGACGTCAAACTGTACCAGCGCCCGCGGACCCCGATTTGTGAGAATCATCACGGTCGAGTTGTATCCCGTCGTGAATGCTACAACATATTGTAGCTTAATCGTTTCATGATGCCCATCGGAGAAACCACTGGAAAGGTCGACGGGGACCGGCACCTGCCGGTCGTGCTGTACCTCGCCCCGTGGGCATTTGTTGTTCTCGCCGCACTGCGCCTGAAGCATCGGTTGCTGGTTTCCGAAGGTGGTGGCTACGACTTCCTGGCCGAGGTGCTGGGGGTTGGCAACGCGATGGACCTCAATCCTGCGCAGCGCCTGGCGATGTTTCGCTTCGATGTCCTCGTGGCCGTCGTCATCGGCAGCATCGCCTTCCTCGGCATCATGCGACTGGTCAGGCCGCGCCAACGGGCATGGGTGGCATGGCTCATTTCCCTGTCGCTCTTCCTCTTGTTCTACGCGCAGCTGAAGAGTTGGTGGGAGGTGGGCACCTTCATCTCCGCAAAGCTCATGGCGGCCGGCCTGTTTGGTCCAGGGCGTGAGTTGATCAGCGAATACGCCACGTCGGCATCGGTGCAGAAGCTGCTTCTGTCGCTCGTCGTGATTACGGTGATCTGCTCCGCGTTGGCAATCCTGGAGCGCTACGAGACGAGGTTGCGCCTCTCGCGCCTGTTCGATTGGACTCGCTGGCCGCTCACCGTAGCGGCTGCGGCCATCGTCATCGCGTCGTGGACTGCGCCGATTCCGCATACGCCATTCGACCGCGCGGCAACGATGGCGTCGCTCGCGGCCTTCGTCGGTCGCGCCGACTATGCGCGTACCCCGCCGAATCTGGAGGGGACGCCGACCGGAGACCTGATCACGATGTACGCGCGCATGGCGAACGCGCCCGTACCGAACCGCCGATCGGCCTACTTCGGCAAGGCCCGTGGATACGACGTCGTTTTCATGCTGATGGAGACGACGCCACTCCTCTGCTACAAGCTCGCTTTTGAATCAGGCGTCCTGCCAGCGATGCGGGACCTGTCGCGGAACTCGCTGGTCGCCGACGCGCACTACGCGACATATCCGTACTCGCGGAACGCGTACGAATCGATTTTCGCTTCCTGGTATCCGCCGGGAAAGAACGGCGACCTGGATCGGCTCGGGCGGATCAGCACCGACCTTCGCGCTCCCGGTGTGGTGCATTCGACGGCGATTTCCGGCTACGAGACGGCCGCCTTCGTTCCTGAACGACCGATGAGCATCGAGGAGGATGAACTCCGTTACGCGACGCTGGGCTTTGCTGATCACGAGGTTCCGCCGGCCGCATACGAAAGAGCGGAAGGCCTGGCCCTCGACAACACGCTGCGAGGCTGGGTGCGCGTTCGCGACCGCCAGTCCTTTGACCAACTCAAGCAGCGAGTGGCCAACGCCATCGATGAGGATTCGCGCTTCCTGTACTCGTTCAATCCACAGATCACGCACGGTCCGTGGCCGGGAATCCAAACCGATGCGACGCCGGATGAGACCTGTCGCGCCGGGTTTCCGCTCCTCGCCGAGATCGACACGATGGTCGGCGAGCTGGTCTCACTGTTGCGTGAGAAGCAACGGCTGGACAAGACGCTCATCGTACTCGTCGGCGACCACGGGTTGCGAACGAGGAGTGAGTATCCGCCATTCCACGCCGGCACGCTCGACGACGTCGTGTTTCACGTGCCCTTCATGCTGTATGCGCCCGGGGTCTTTCCCACGGAGATGCGCATTCCCTGGATGACGTCTCACGTGGACATCGCCCCCTCGGTCCTCGACTTGCTGGGCATCGACGTCGACCGGCAACTGGAATTGGGTAGTCCGATGTGGAACAACAAGCTCGCGGATCGGGCCACGTTCTTTTTCGCGAAGGGATACCTGGGGGCTGACGGGTACCAGCAGGCGAATCGGGCCGTGATGGTTCGTTACCTGTACGGCGGGGTGTCCGCATCCAAGTGGAACGGCAAGCTGCAGTTCCAGACGTCGGACCTGATGCAGAGTGCCGACGACGAGCTGTACCGGGACCTCGATAACCTCACGACGATGTCGGCCATCCAGGTCCAGTTGTCGCGAACGAGGCTCCACTCGCTGAGCCGCCTCCGACGGCCACCCGAGGAGCGTCGTGGCTCCGCCGACGTTCGCATCGCGACGCAGCCGACGACGCCCGAGGGATTCAGGCCCGACTGACATCTCGCGTTAGGTGTCCGGACTGCCATCGTTTGCGTTCCGGTCCTATCTTGCACCAGCGCTCGATCTGGTCAGCGCTTCACGCGTGGCCACCCGACGGTGAATGGCGGAAAAGCACACGGACGACAAGGAGCGGCAGAGCATCGCGCGAAACCGATCTGCCCGTCATGAGTATGAGATCCTGGACACGTTCGAGGCTGGCCTCGTCCTCACGGGAACGGAAGTCAAGTCTCTGCGTGACGGCCGGGCCAACATTGGTGACGCGTACGGGGTCGTGAAAGCCGGAGAATTGTGGCTGTTGAACGCGCACATTTCGCCTTACGGCAGCGGAGGTTACGTGAATCACGAACCGACCCGGTCTCGCAAGCTGTTGCTTCACCAGCGTGAGATTCGTCGGCTCATAGGGGCCGTAGAACGGCAGGGACTGACGCTCGTTCCGCTCGAGCTCTACTTCCTTCGCGGACGCGCCAAGATCAGCCTGGCGCTGGGACGCGGCAAGAAACTCCACGACAAGCGGGATGACGCGCGCCGCCGCGATGCGGACCGCGACATGGCGAGGGCATTTCGCAAACGATGATCAGGGTTGCACTCCTCCTGGCGCTCCTGCAGTCCGGATCCGCCGTCGCGCAGGCCACGGAGGGCGGGCGCGCACCCGGGCGTCCGCTCGTCGTCGTCGATGCGGGGCATGGTGGTCCCGATCGCGGCATGCGGGGCACGACCTCGGCGCGGAAGGCGGTGCACGAGGCAGATATCACGCTGGCGATCGCCAAGCGACTTCGCGACGCGCTCGAGGCGCGTGAGATCGACGTGCTCCTGACGCGCAGCACCGACACGTTGATCGCGCTCCGCGACCGCGGACGCATCGCCAACGACGCGAAGGCGACACTGTTCCTGTCGATTCACGTGAACGCCGCCAATCCCCGTTGGCGGAATCCCCGTTCCGCGCGCGGTTTCGAGACATATTTTCTCTCGGATGCCAAGACCGCGGATGAGCGGTACGTTGCCGAGATGGAAAACGACGCCGACCGTTTTCTGGGCGAGGACGTCGAGCCCGGCGACCCGCTGGCACTCTTGTTAGGCGACATGCTGCAGAATGCGCACCTGCGCGAATCCAGCGAGTTGGCCAGGACCGTGCAGTCCGGCCTCAAGTCCGTGCATCCATCACCCAGCGATCGCGGAGTCAAGCAGGCCGGATTTGCGGTCCTCATCGCGGCGCACATGCCCTCCGTCCTGATCGAAACCGGGTTCGGCTCCAACGCCGCCGAAGCGACGTGGCTGTCGAGCGTGCGCGGCCAGAACGCGCTCGCGGAAGCCATCGCGATCGCCACCGATAAGTACCTGCGGGATTATGCCCGGCGGGGCGGGACCCCGGGCGGCGGTCGATGACGACCGCGGCCCCGTCGTCGCGGCTCGCTGTCGACCTGGCCGGTATTTCGCTGACCAATCCCCTTTTCCTCGCATCCGGAACGGCTGGCTACGGACGCGAGCTGGATGGCGTCATCGACATCGATGCGCTGGGTGGGATCGTTACCAAGGCCGTAAGCATGGAACCGCGAAACGGCGCCTCGGCCCCTCGTGTGGCGGAGTTCCCATCCGGCATGCTGAATGCGATCGGCCTGGCCAACCCGGGCGTTGAAGCGGTACGGGCCGAACACCTGCCGTGGCTGGCGGCCCGCATCAGGACAACGCGCGTGCTGGTCAACGTGGTGGGGAGCCGGCTCGAGCAGTATGCGGAGGTCGTTGAACGGCTCGACGGCGTGGCTGGCATCAGCGGGTTCGAGCTGAACGTCAGTTGCCCGAACGTGCGGGCGGGCGGAACGGAGTTTGGCGCTGATCCCGAAGTCCTTCGCGAGCTGGTCACCCGAGCCCGCGCGGCTTCCCGGCTGCCGATGTTCGTGAAATTGTCGCCGGCACTGCCAGATATCGCCCGCACCGCCTCTGTCGCGCTCGACGCCGGCGCGAACGGCCTCACGCTCGTCAACACGATGCCTGGGCTTCTGGTGGACATCGACACGCGACGTCCCGAGCTTGGATTCGGCAGCGGCGGCATGAGCGGTGGAGCACTGTTACCGATCGGCCTCCTCGCGACGTCGAAGGTCTATCGCGCCACGCGTGCACCGATCATCGGCGTCGGAGGAATCCAGCGAGCAACCGATGCGATTCAGTATCTGATGGCCGGCGCGAGCGCGTTCGCGGTCGGCACCGCTGCCATGCGCGACCCCCGACTGCCGGGGCGCCTGCTCCGGGATCTCGCATCCTGGTGCGAAGTGCGTGGCGTTGCCAACGTCGGCTCACTGACTGGAACGCTGCAATGGCCGCAGTGAAACCTGTTCCGATCGTGGCGCTCGACGTCCCGGACATCGAACGCGCGAAAGCCATCGTCCGCACGCTCGGCGATTCGTGTTCGTTCTACAAGATCGGCAGTGAGCTCTTTACCTCGGTGGGTCCGGAGGTCGTGGATTGGGTTCGGAGCGAAGGGAAGCGCGTTTTTCTCGACCTGAAGTTCCACGACATTCCCAACACGGTTCGATCGGCGAGCCGGTCCGCGGCAGCCTGTGGCGCTTCGCTGATCACCGTGCACGGGATCGGCGGACCGGCGATGATCGCCGCGGCGGTGGACGGAGCGGGTGAACACTGCGGCGTACTGGGCGTCACGGTCCTGACATCGCTCGATGCCGGGGAACTCACGAGATCACTGGGCCGGGCCGTGGAGTCCGTTCCGGACGAGGTGAGCCGAATTGCCGCGTTGGCCAGCGAAGCCGGCGCCCATGGCGTCGTGTGCTCAGGCCACGAATCGGCGCGGATCGTGTCCGAGCACGCGGGCAAGCTTGCCACGCTGGTCCCCGGGGTGCGGCTGGCGGGTGATTCGGCCAACGACCAGAGCCGGGTGGTCACGCCGCTCGACGCCGCCCGATCGGGTGCGACGTACATCATCCTCGGCCGAACCGTGACCGCCGCGAAGGACCCGGTGGCGGCGATGGCGCGCGTAAACGGGGAGCTCGTCGCGGCCGTGTCGCAGGAATCGACGAAGGGGTAGGTCGTCCCTTGCACGGGCACCGTAAGGTGCCTATTTTCAGCGTCTTGGCCGATTTACCCGCCTGACAGAGACGGAGCAAGACGTGAAGGTTCGAACGAGCGTGCAACCGATTTGCGAACACTGCCGCGTCGTAAAGCGCAGCGGCGTGACGCGAATCATTTGCAAGAGAAATCCAAAGCACAAGCAGCGGCAGGGCTGACATGGCTCGTATTGCTGGTGTCGATCTCCCTCGCGACAAGAAGGTCGAGATCGGATTGACGTACATCTTCGGCGTTGGTCGCACGACCGCGCGCGAAATCCTCGAGAAGACGGGCGTGAGTTCCGCGCTTCGTGTTCGCGACCTCACGGACGCCGACGTCAATCGCCTTCGACAGGCGATCGAAAAGGATTACCGCGTCGAAGGAGCGTTGCGCACCGAGGTCGCGATGAACATCAAGCGACTGATGGACATCGGTTCGTATCGCGGCATCAGGCATCGCCGCGGTCTTCCGGTCCGCGGTCAGCGCACGCACACGAACGCGCGCACGAAGAAGGGTCCGCGCCGCGCCATCGCCGGCAAGAAGAAAGTGACGAAGTAATCGGCAGCAGGCGGTGCAGGGTTGTAACCGCCGGCCGCCTTCCGCCATCCGACATCAGCTTTACACATGGCTACTGGAAAGAAGACCAAACGAGTCATCGATGCCGAGGGCGTGGCGCATGTCAGTGCCACGTTCAACAACACCACGATCACCATCACCGACATGGGCGGCAACACGGTCGCCTGGGGCTCGGCGGGGAAGGCCGGCTTCAAGGGCTCCAAGAAGTCCACGCCGTTCGCCGCGACGGTGGCGGCCGAGCAGGCTGCGCGTGAGGCGCTCTCGGTGGGCATGCGGCGCGTTCACGTGCGCGTGCAGGGCCCGGGCAGCGGACGCGAGTCCGCCATCCAGGCGCTCGCATCGGCAGGGCTTCAGGTGAAGTCGATCAAGGACGTGACGCCGATTCCGCATAATGGTTGCCGTCCCCCGAAGCGCCGGAGAGTCTGATCCATGCGCTACACGGGACCAAGCTGCCGCCAGTGCCGCCGCGAAGGCACCAAGCTGTTTCTCAAGGGAACGAAGTGCTTCACCGAGAAGTGTCCGGTCGAACGCCGTCCGTACGCGCCGGGCCAGCATGGCCAGGCCACTGCGCGACGCCGGAAGGCCTCGGAGTACGCGAAGCAGCTTCGCGAAAAGCAGAAGATCAAGCGCATCTACGGCGTGTCTGAAAAGCAGTTCCGGAACACGTTCGAGCAGGTGTCCACGTTGCCCGGTATCACCGGCCACAACCTGCTGGCCGCGCTGGAGAGCCGTCTGGACAACATGGTGTATCGCCTGGGTTTCGCGTCCAGCCGAAAGGCCGCGCGCCAACTCGTCAGGCACCGTCACATCGAGGTGAATGCCCGCACCGTGGACATTCCGAGCTTTGTGGTACTGCCCGGCCAGGAGATTCGCGTTCGCACCGGCTCGCGCGAAAATGGATTCATCCAGGGTGCGATGGAACATGCCTCACGCGGGGCATCACCGTCGTGGCTGGCCGTCGATCGCGAGACCTACAGCGGCCGGATGCTCGAGCGCCCATCGCGCCCGAACATTCCGATTGCTGCGCAGGAGCAGTTGGTTGTGGAGCTGTACTCAAAGTGATGATTGACGATTGACGATTGACGATTGGACGATTGACAACCGACGATTGATGGAGCTGGAACCCCAATCACAAATCGTCAATCGTCAATCGTAAATCGTCAATCTGATCGGTCGGGACCCTGGATCCCTCACGAGCCCACCGCGCGCCAGGGGCGGGGTGGGGCGTTGCCGAGGCCGTTGCCCGGCAGACCCAAGACAGGATAATGCGTTCATGAGCAAGGCAATCGATCTCAAGGGCCTGATCCTTCCGCAGGTGGTTGAAGTCCACCGCCGCGAGGACAATCCGAACATCGCCGAGTTTCGCGTCCAGCCGCTCGAGCGTGGCTACGGCCATACGCTCGGCAACGCGATGCGGCGCATGCTGCTGTCGTCCCTCCGCGGAAGCGCGGTCTGGGGCTTCCGCATCGATGGCGTCCTGCACGAACACCAGACCGTTGCTGGTGTCGTCGAAGACGTGCATCTCATCATCGGCAACCTGAAGAACCTCGTGCTCGCGATGGGCGACGAGGCCGAGGACGTCGTCCTCCGCATCACGCGCAATGCAGCGGGCCCAGTCACGGCGGCGCATATCGAGCCGAACGCCAACGTGCGGGTCGTCGATCCGCGGCAGCACCTGTTCACGCTCCAGGACGATCGCGACGTCAACGTCGAGCTCTACGTGAACAAGGGTCGCGGTTACCTCGAGGCGGACCAGCATATCGCCGATCGCGGCCTGCCGGTGGATCTCGTGAAAATCGACGCGATCTACAATCCGGTTCGACGCGCGAACTTCACCGTTGCCGAAACCCGCGTGGGTCAGCGCACGGACTACGATCGCCTCGTGCTCACCGTCGAGACGAACGGCACGATCTCGCCCGAAGAAGCCGTGAGTTACGCGGCCGCGCTGGCACAGACGCACTTCCAGTACTTCGCCGGATTCGGCTCGAGCGCATCCGCGACGGTGACCCCGGGCGGCGAAGCGCAGACGGGTGATGCCGCCAAGCTGGCGCATCGCCTCAAGACGCTCATCGACGACCTGGACCTGTCGGTCCGCTCGGTCAATTCGCTGAAGAACTCGAACATCCGTACGCTGGGCGACCTCGTGCGGCAGACGGAAAACCAGATCCTGCAGGTCAAGAACTTCGGCAAGAAGTCGCTGCAGGAAATCGCCCACCTGCTCGAGAGCGAAGGCCTGAACTTCGGCATGCGCTACGAGGAGAACGGCGAAGGCGTGAAGATCCTCGACTGGGGGACCGCGCCGAGCCAGGCTGCCGCCAACGCGCCTGACGATGACCCGATGGAGGACCTGGAGCAATGAGGCACCGGAAAGCGGGACGCCAACTCCGTCGCACCGGCGAGCAGAAGCTTGCGCTGATGCGCGGACTGGCCATGTCCCTCATCCAGCACGGCGCAATCGAGACGACCGAAGCGAAGGCGAAGGAGCTGCGGCCGTTCGTCGAGAAGCTCATCACGCGCGCCCGCAGCGGCACGCTGCACGATCGTCGTCAGGCGTCGCGGCATGTCCAGCAGCGCGCCATTGCCGACAAGCTTTTCGCCGAAGTCGGGCCGAAGTTCCAGAAGCGCGCCGGCGGCTACACGCGCATCCTGAAGCTTGGCCATCGCAAGGGTGACGGTGCCGAAATGGCCCGCATCGAACTGGTGGAGGGCTGACCATGGCGATCAAACGCAGCCGCTGCTACGTCTGTGACAAGGGCGTCGCCTACGGCAACAACGTTTCACACGCAAACAACCGCACCCGGCGCACCTGGAGGCCCAATCTCCAGACGGCCCGTGTGCTCGTCGACGGCAAGATCACGCGCGTTCGGGTCTGCACCAGGTGCCTCGGCGCGGGGAAGGTTCAGCGAGCGCCACGCGCGCCTCGAGTGGCGTGATCGGCTCGCTGACGTTGACTGAGACTGAGGGGAGCGCCGGCGGCGCTCCCTTTTTTCATGCTGCCCGCTGATGCCGACGGCGCTCATTACCGGTGTGGCAGGTCAGGACGGGAGCTACCTCGCCGAGTTCCTGCTCCAGAGGGACTACCACGTGGTTGGGACCACCCGCGATGCGCGCCGTGCGCTGGAGTTGCCGTACGCGCGTGCCCTGGCGGGCGTGGAACTGCTCGAAGGTGATGGAAGCCGCGTGGAAGACTGGACGGAGATTCTGCGACGCGAGCGACCGGACGAGGTCTACCACCTCGCCGGGCCCTCTCGCGTATCGACGTCGTTTCAGGATCCTGCTGGGACAGAACTGGGCGTATCGCTGCCGACGTTCACGCTGGTGCAGGCGATCCTCGAGGAACTGCCGTCGCCGCGTTTGTTCTTTGCAGGGAGTAGCGAAATTTTCGCCGCCGAACCGCACGCACAGGATGAATCGGCGCCGCGCGATCCCGCGTCCCCGTACGGCCGGGCGAAGGTAGATGCAATGGGCGCCATCGAGCACGCCCGCGAGAAGTTCGGGCTGTATGCCGTCACCGGCATCCTGTTCAATCACGAGAGTCCACGTCGCGGTGAGTCGTTTGTTTCGCGCAAGATCGTGCGGGCGGCGGTGCGGATTGCCCACGGACGGCAACAGCGATTGACGCTCGGGAATATCGACGTGCGTCGAGACTGGGGTTTTGCCGGCGACTACGTGCGCGCCATGTGGCTCATGATGTTCCAGGAGGAACCGGAAGACCTGGTCATTGGCACCGGCACGGCACACTCGGTCGCCGAATTCTGCGACGTCGCGTTCCGTCGCGTGGGACTCGACTGGAAGGAGCACGTCGATAGCGATCCCTCGCTCCTTCGACCCTCGGACGCGCCGCTCCGGCTTGCCAATCCGGCGCGGGCGAAGTCGCGACTCGGCTGGACACCGGAAGTAGATTTCGAGCGTTTGGTCGCGATGATGGTCGACCACGAAAATGGGGTCTGACCCCAATTTCCATCGCCTTTCGCTGAGACTCGATGCCGCGTCGTAACGACATCCACACGATCCTCCTGATTGGTTCGGGGCCAATCGTCATTGGCCAGGCCGCGGAGTTCGACTACTCGGGCACGCAGGCGGCGCGGGCGCTGCGCGAGGAGGGCTACAAGGTCATCCTCGTGAACTCGAACCCGGCGACGATCATGACCGATCCCGAGGTCGCCGACCAGACGTACCTCGAGCCGGTCACGGCCGAATACGTCGAGATGGTGATCGCGCGCGAGAAGCCGGACGCGCTTCTCCCGACGATGGGGGGACAAACGGCGCTCAACGTCGCGATGAAGCTGGCCGAGACCGGTGTGCTCGAGAAGTATGGCGTGGAGCTCATCGGCGCCAAGCAGCGCGCCATCAGGGTGGCGGAGGATCGCGAGGAGTTCGGGCTGGCGATGGAGCGGATCGGGCTCAAGGTGCCGCAGGGCCGGATCGCGCGCACGTGGGATGAGGCCCAGTCGATCGCCGAGTTCACCGGGTATCCGGCGATCATCCGGCCGTCCTTCACGTTAGGCGGCGCCGGCGGGGGCATCGCCTACAACCGCGAGGAGTACGAGGAGATCGTCCGGCGCGGGCTGGCCGAATCGCCGGTGAGCCAGGTGCTGATCGAGCGGTCGCTGCTCGGCTGGAAGGAGTTCGAGCTCGAGGTCATGCGCGACTTTGCCGACAACGTCGTCATCGTCTGCTCGATCGAGAACCTCGACCCGATGGGTGTCCATACCGGGGACTCGATCACCGTGGCGCCGGCGATGACGCTCACCGACCGCGAATACCAGGTGATGCGGGATGCCGCCTGCCGGGTGATCCGGGAGATCGGCGTCGAAGCCGGCGGGTGCAACATCCAGTTCGCGACCAACCCGCAGACCGGCGAGATGGTCGTGATCGAGATGAACCCGCGCGTGTCGCGGTCGTCGGCCCTGGCGTCGAAGGCGACCGGATTCCCGATCGCGCGCATCGGCGCCAAGCTGGCGGTGGGATACCGGCTCGATGAGATCACGAACGACATCACGAAGACCACGCCGGCGTCGTTCGAGCCGGTGCTGGACTACGTGGTGGTGAAGTGCCCCCGGTTTGCGTTCGAGAAGTTCACCAGCGAGAGCCCGCGCCTGACGACGCAGATGAAGTCGGTGGGCGAATCCATGGCCATCGGACGCACGTTCAAGGAAGCCTTCCAGAAGGGCCTGCGCGCGCTCGAATCGGGGCGCACGGGCTGGGTGATTGGCTCGCGCCTGCTGGACGACCGGCTGCCTGACGAGACGATGGAAGCGCTGCGCGGCGCGCTGGCGCAGCCGACGCCGGAACGCGTGTTCCAGCTCAAGCGGGCCATGCTCGCCGGCCTGACCAACGACGAACTCTACGCCTTGACGGCGATCGACCCGTGGTTCCTGCAGCAGATGCGGGAGCTGCTCGACGCCGAGTCTCGTTATGCGGCGCTGGGCGAACCGGACGCCGGCGACATCCGCGCCATGAAGCGCATGGGCTTCAGCGACCGGCAACTGGCGGCGCTGCGCAACGAATCGGAGGACGAGGCCCGCGCGCGGCGCTGGCAGCTCGGCGTGCGCCCGGCGTACAAGATCGTCGACACCTGCGCCGGTGAGTTCCCGTCGTCGACGCCGTACCTGTACAGCAGCTACGACGACGAAAGCGAAGTTCCGAAGACCGGCCGCGAGTGCGTGATCATCCTCGGCAGCGGCCCCAATCGCATCGGACAGGGCGTGGAGTTCGACTACTGCTGCGTCCGGGCGGTGATGGCCCTCCGCGAGCGGGGATACGAGGCGATCATGATCAACTCGAACCCCGAGACGGTCTCCACCGACTACGATATTTCCGACAAGCTGTACTTCGAGCCGCTGACGCTCGAGGACGTGCTCGAAATCGTGCACCGCGAACAACCGAAGGGCGTGATCGTGCAGCTCGGCGGGCAGACGCCGCTCAAGCTCACGCGGGCGCTCGAAGCCGCGGGCGTCACCATCCTCGGCACGTCGCCCGACGCGATCGACATCGCCGAGGACCGGAAGCGGTTCGAGCAGGTGGCCCGCGACCTGAACATCCACCAGCCGGAGAACGGCACCGCAACGAGCGTGGACGAAGCGGTGGAAAGCGCGGAGCGCATCGGCTATCCGGTCCTCGTCCGGCCGTCGTACGTGTTAGGCGGCCGGGCGATGCAGATCGTCTACGACGAGGCGTCGCTGCGCTTCTATTTCGATACGGCCGCCCGGGTCAGTGAAGACCGCCCGGTGCTCATCGACCGGTTCCTCGAA
>CAMPKM010000020.1 GCA_946887155.1 uncultured Gemmatimonadota bacterium | reverse complement strand
GCCGGATGGTTGACCGACGCCGGCGACGTACCTGTGTTCCCCGATGCGGCTGAAACGCGGGCACGCGTCGAGGCCGGCGTGGCAACCCTCATCGCCGATGGCGCGCGGCCGTTGGCGTTAGGCGGTGATCACGCCGTCACGTATCCGGTCCTGCGTGCGATTCACGCCGCGCACGGCCCGGTGAGCATCCTGCACATCGACGCCCATCCCGATCTGTACGACGTGTACGACGGGGATCGCTACACGCACGCAACGCCGTTCGCCCGCATCATGGAGGAGAAGCTGGCCACCCGGCTCGTCCAGGCGGGCATCCGGGCGATGAACGGCCATCAACGCGAGCAAGCCGATCGGTATGGCGTGGAAGTCATCGACATGCGCGCCTGGTCGCGCGGTGAGCGGCCCTCACTCGATTCCGGTCCGATCTATGTGTCAATCGATCTCGACGGGATCGATCCAGCACATACACCGGGCGTCTCCCATCGTGAACCCGGCGGCCTCACCGTGCGTGAAGTCATCGGCCTCATACAGGATATCGGCGGTGAGATCGTGGGCGCCGACGTCGTCGAGTACAATCCCTCGCGCGACGTCAGTGATCTGACCGCCCTGGTTGCCGCGAAGCTGGTCCAGGAACTTGCCGCGAAGATGGTAAGCGCGCGCGCCGGGTAGGAGCGCCGACCACGGAAATCGGATCCGCGTCGATTCGTGCTATCCGCAGCGACTCGGTTCTCCAGCCGTTCGTCCTGCCGCGCAAATCGCTCTTATCGCAACAGATCCAGCGCCGCTTCCTGCATCCGGCGCTGCAACGCGCTGGCGGGTGCGGCCGAGTTGGTCGTGTTGAAGGCAGCGATGATCGCCTTCCCGTTCGACGGAGCGAAGTAGAAGAAGGCGCGAAATCCGGCCTGGCTTCCGGTGTGGCCGAATATCCGTTGCCCGTCGCGGTCGCGGATGAAGAAGGAAAGGCCCATCCATTGCTGCGGATTCGACTCGTACCCCTGCGCCATCGGCTTCCCCGGCTGCCACATCTCTTCGAGGCTCTTCCGCGGGAGAACGATATCGTACCGCTCGCGCGACATCCCCGGCGTCATCGCGTTGGTCAGGAAGGCCGTGTACTGCACCAGGTCGTCCAGTGGCGCGTTCCACGCACCGTTAGGCGACGTGATCCCGGGGTCGAAGTCGGCCCCGTTGTCCACCACGCGCGACTGGCCGGCCGAATCGCGGCGCACGTTGTAGTTGTGTGACCGATACGCCGCCAGGAAATACGGCGTGCTCCGGAAGTAACTGCGCCTGAGCTCGAGCGGCGCGAAGATGTTCTTCTGCACGTACGCGTCCCACGGGTCGCCGGTGATCTGCTCGATGACGCGCGCCAGGTAGATGAAGGCTGGATTCGAATACCCGTACCGCGATCCCGGTCGGAACAGGAGTCGCTGGTACGGCATCAACGCAACGAGCTGGTTCCAGGTCGTCGGTTCGAACGGCTCCCACGGCTGGCCATTGCCATAGGGCCACGTCCCGTTCTGGAAACCGGCCGTGTGCGAGAGCAGCATGCGGATCGTTATGCTATCCATCATGCCGAAGGGATCATGCATCGTGCGCAGCTCCGGTACCCAGCGCACGATCCGGTCGTCGAGCGACAGCTTGCCGCGGTCGCGCAGCTGCATGATGCCGATGGCCGTCAACGACTTGGTGATGGATCCCCAGTGGAAGATCGTCTGCGAATCCACCGGCTGGCGTTTGTCCCTGTCGGCGAAGCCGGTACTGTAGCGGCCAGTGACGCGACCGTTTTCCGTCAGCACGACACTCGCGCCGACGACCTGGTCGCTGTCGGCATACGCCTGGAAGACCCGGGTAAATTCAGCCCATCGCGCAGGTTCCTGGCCCGCCGCCAGTGCCGGCAGCAGAAGCATCGTTATCGCGGCGAGAAACCTCATGCGGAAACGTGCGACCTTGCGGCCCCGCTCGTCAAGCGAGTCGAACCTCTACAACGCGCAGGGTTACAGGTACTGAACAATTGACGCGGACGGACTATGACGAACCCGGGCGAGGACCTCAATCAGCGGGAAGACGTGCAGCGTGTATCGAGGGAAGTCGCGAACAAGCTGGGGGAACTCGGCATCTGGCTGAGTGGCGACGAAACGCCTGACGACCTTGTCCAGATCATTGAAGCTGTCGAGCGATTCGAGGTCGCCGTGCAAACCCGCGGAGGCGACCTCATGGTCGACGAGGGACCCGACGGAAACACTACCCAGCCCGATGATGTGCACTTTGCCCTTCCGCAGCGTCGAGCGGACGAATCCGTTGCTCGTTATGTCGAGAGACTCGAACAGGCGCGAAACGCGGTCCTCGAACACCCCACCCGCGACTAGACACGGTTGATTTGCCTCGTGAGTCGGCCCAACGAAATGACATCCGCGTCGATTCGCCCAATCCGCGGCGACTCGGTTCTCCAGCCGTTGACCTGCCGCGACAATCCAGTGAAGATCCGCACCTCAAGGAACAATCCGCACAACTGGTATCTTCCAGAGAGCTCCAAGCCCGAGATCCCACAGCGTTCGGCTCAGTGAGGGAATCTCGGAATTGATCATCGCGTCGGATCGCGCCTTGAGCCGGCTCCACTCCGCCTGGAGTTCCGTACGTCGCTCTCGCGACGACTGATTGACCCTCGGCAGGTCGCTCTCGGTCGCGTTGATCATGAACATCCAGTGCGCGGTGAACTTCTGCTCGAAATTCTCGACGTCGTCGTAGGCCCGTGACCGCCGGCTCATCATGTCCGTGTCCCAGGCCTTGAGTCGCGCCATGAGTGAATCCGCGCTGCGCCTCGCCGCGCGATGCTTTTCGTCGTCAGGCAGCGCGCCCAGGAGCGACGTGAGCTGGTTTCGGACGTCGGTCAGCGTGTTCACCGTCTCGTGCATCGTCGTCAGTTCGCGCTCCATCTCCGTCATGAACGCATCGTATTCAGCGTATGTCGCGGCATCCGTCTCATAGAGCGGATTTGGCAATATCGTCGCGTCGGTCGTAACGGAACTGGCGCCCTGTTTCAGCGTGACGCGGTATCGTCCCGGCGACGCCTTGTGGCCGCGATAGTTCGCCTCGATGTACACGCCCTGAACGCCCGGCATCGTATGATGCCGCATATCCCAGACAAACCGGTTGAGTCCTTTCGACTTTGGTAGAACCGTTGGCGCCGGAGGACCGCCATCCCAGCGCTTGAAGGCCGTATCCTTCTTCGACGAAAACGTCCGGATCACGCGACCGGTTGCGTCCGCAATCTCCATCGTGATGTCTTCGTCCTTCTTCAACTCTGGCAGGCCGTAGTAGAGCACGACGCCATTGGCCGGGTTCACGCCGCGCGACGCATGGGCGCCGGTGAAGTCGGCATCCGTCGAATTCAACTCGCTGCTGCCATTGACGAGGTACGCGTCAGCCGGCTTGTACAGGTGCAGCGCCGGTGCATCCGTGCGATACTGCCTGAGAAACTCCAGGTCATCGAGAATCCAGAACGCACGCCCTGATGTCGCGGCGATCAGGTCACCCTGGTGGATCCGCAGGTCCGTGATGGGTGCCATCGGCAGGTTCAACTGGAATGCCGACCAGTCGCGTCCTCCGTTCCATGAGATGAACAGGCCCCGTTCCGTACCGGCAAAGAGCAGATCCCGCCTCACGTCATCCTCACGCACCACCCGCGTGAACGCCTCCGCCGGAATACCCCGATCGATCTTCGTCCAGGTGGCTCCATAGTCGGTGGTCTTGTACAGACCCGGCGAGTGGTCGTTGAACTTGTAGCGCGTCGTTGCGATGTAGGCGGTGCCCCGGTCGTGCGGTGACACCTCGATCGTATTGATGAGCGATTCCGCCAGGCCGCGTGGGGTGACGTTTTTCCAGGTGGCGCCGTTGTCCCGCGTTACCTGGACGAGTCCATCATCGCTCCCCGTCCAGATCACGCCTCTCTCGTGCGGCGACTCGGCGATGTACGACAGCGTGCCATAGTTCTCGGCACCCACTGCCTCGTTGGTGTACGGCCCGCCGGGCTTCCCCTGCTTCTCTTTCTCATTGCGTGTCAGGTCCGGCGATACTGCTCGCCACGTCTTGCCGTAGTCCTGCGTCTTGAGCAGCACCTGCGCACCGTGGTAGAACGTGGCGGGTTCGTGCTTGCTCCAGATGATGGGCGCGTTCCAGTTGTACCGGTACTTCATGTCCTTGGCATCCATCCCGAGGTACTGGATGGGTGCCGACATGATGTTGGTCCCGGCCTTCGCCCGCGTGTCGAGCACCTCGATCGTTCCCTGGTAGCTTCCGCCTAACACGAGGCGGGGATTGGATGGATCGAACGCGAGAAAGGCGCTTTCCCCTCCTGCGGACCAGAACCAGCTATCTCTCGTTATGCCGCTGCCAGAAAGCTCACGGCTGGCGATGGCGATGGACGTGTTATCCTGCTGGCCGGCGTAAACGCGGTACGGGAACTGGTTGTCGACGTTGATGCGGTAGAACTGCCCGGTGGCGTATTCCTGGTTGCTCCAGCTGTTGCCCCGATCAAACGTCACCACCGCACCGCCGTCGTCAGCCAGGACGTAGTTGTCGGGATTGTCGGGGTTGATCCACATGTCGTGATAGTCGCCGTGCATGCCCTCCACCTCGCTCCACGTCTTGCCGCCATCGTCGGAGCGTAGCGCCGGCGCGCTCAACACATAGATCGTGTTCTCGTTCTTCGGGTCGACGAACAGCTCGATGTAGTACCACGCGCGTTGAATGAGGCGGGGCTCGTCGGTCACCTGGCTCCAGCTCTTCCCCGCGTCGGTCGAGACGTAGAGGCCACGTTCATCCTCATTCGAGTCGCTCTCGATGAGGGCATACACCTTCTCGGGATTCGACCGGCTCACCGCGATGGACATCTTCCCCATCTTCGACGGTAATCCTTCGGTCATTTTCGTCCACGTATCGCCGCCGTCGGTGGACTTGTAGAGACCACTGCCGGTCCCGCCACTGATCACCTTCCACGGCAGGCGTCCGTGCTCCCACATGGCGGCGTACAGGATCCGCGGATTGTTGGCATCCATCGACAGCTCGGCCGCGCCGGTTTTCTCGTCGACGAACAGCACGTTCTTCCACGTCGTGCCGCCATCGGTCGACTTGAAGATCCCACGTTGCTTCGATTGGCCGTACAACGCCCCCTGTGCGGCGACCAGTACCACGTCGGGGTTCCCCGGATGGACAACGATGCGCGAGATGTGCCGCGTGGAATCGAGGCCGATCTTCTTCCAGGTCTTCCCCGCATCGGTCGATCGGTAGATCCCATCGCCGGAATGCGTCATCACCCCACGAATCGCATGCTCGCCCGTGCCCACGTACACCACGTTAGGGTCACTTTCGGCCACCGCGATGGCGCCGATCGTTCCAGTCGTGAAAAACCCGTCGGAGACGTTCCGCCAACCGATGCCCATGTTGTCCGTCTTCCACACGCCGCCGCCCACGGTACCCATGTAGTAGGTCTTGTCATTACCAACTACTCCGCTTGCGGCAACGGACCGCCCTCCACGAAACGGGCCGATGGAACGCCACTTCACGGGCTTGATGAGGCTGTCGTAACTCGTCGTTACGTTTTGTGCGGCGGCTGGAATCGCGCTCGCAAGGAAGGCGAAGGCGAAGATCAGTGTTCTGGTCATGTCGGCGCTGGCTGAGTGGCGGGTCATTCCGGCTAACGTAGCCAGTCACCGGGCGGGTGTCGACGTTAACAACGAGGTTTGGCGAAGCTCGGGATCCGATTCGTTGTCGGTGGCCTGGGATTCTTTTCCGGATTTGCGCGGGTAGGTCAACAGACGGAACGGCGAGTCGGCGCGAATTTGGCGGATTCTCGCGAATGATTCGCGTACATCCGCCTGATCAGCGGTGACTCGCTGTTCAGTCAGTTGACCTACCGGTGTTTCACCGAAGTTCAGGATCCGCGTGATTTTCAACTCAAATGTTCGGCGTCTGGGGTTCGCTGACCGTCCCTGATTAGCGCGGGCAGGTCAACAGACGGAACGGCGAGTCGGCGCGAATTTGGCGGATTCTCGCGAATGATTCGCGTACATCCGCCTGATCAGCGGTGACTCGCTGTTCAGTCAGTTGACCTATCCGTGTTTCATCGAAGTTCAGGATCAGCGGTGACTCGCTGTTCAGTCAGTTGACCTACCCGTGTTTCACCGAAGTTCAGGATCCGCGTGATCTTCAACTCGTTGTTGACGGATTCCCCCGAAACATCTCCGCGTTGATTCGCATTTTCCGCGAAAACTCGGTCCGCGGGCGACGCTTACGGTAACGAATGCTCCACTCGGCCACGAGAACATTGATTCCCCAGCCGGCGCCCATCATCACCGCGCGTGCCAGCTCCCCCGGCTTGGCGTCCGAAAGGATGAACCAGGGCAGGTGCGTCAGTACCTGTGTGCCCGCACCCAGTCCAATCGCGTACGCACGCGTCATCCAGTCGCCGTGCAACGCGAAGTTTCTACGGCGAATCGCGTCGATGCCCATGACGATGGACAGGACCATCGCCGAACCGAACACCAGCCGTTCGATGTACAAAAGCTGTCCGTCGCCCTGCGGCCAGGGGTAGAAGTGAGCCATCCACAGCCCTGAAAGCGCGACGAGGAGTCCGCTGGGGAGAAGGATGCGTCCCGCGAGGCGATGCCATCGGCGGTTGCGGCGCCGGAATCCGGGTGAGAACTGAAATGCGCCGAGGATGCTGTACAGGATGGCCGTCGGAATGTGAATCAGCACGGGAAGCGGCATCGCAAAGAATCTTGCATTCTCCGGCGTGACATCCGCTCCGCCGGCGAGTTGGGCCACCCGCGCGGTGCCGGCCAGCGTCGGCACCAGACTGAGCATGATGAGCGAGACGGGGATCACCCAGTCCGACTTCGTGGTCTTCATCGTCATCATCTCCGAAGGTCAGTTCTGCGGATTTCGGCTGCGGTTGAAGCGCAGCGCCGCGGTGACGACGACATCGTTGCGAGTACCTGCCGCACCGGCGCCGGTGAGCGACCGGAACCCGGCGACGTAATCGCGAACTTCGACGCGCAGGCCAAAACGGCCCATACCGAGTTCACCGCCAACGGCTCCGTAGCCGGCCAGGTTGTGTGTCGCCGCGATGTCCAGCTTTCTATAGTTGTAGCTTCTCATGCCCGCGCCGGCGCCCGCGAAGGCATCCAGGGTGACCGGGCTTCCTGCGAACCATCGCGCCGGACGGTACTCGACGCCGAGGTCAGAAGTGAACGCGTCGAGCTTCGGCGCGTCGGCGGAGTTGATGACCCGGCTGCGAGCCCAGCTCACCGTGCCGGTGATCGCGAACGCGGGATTGAGAACACGCGATACCTGGAGCGCCGTCGTCGAACCGCTCTTCAGGACGTCGCGCTGGTCGCCGGTTGGCACGAACGAACCCGTGGGAACGCGGACTTCCCACGACGAGCCCTGCGGAGCCTGTGCCGCCGCAGCGTGGATCGATACCAGCATGGCGCCAACGGTTCCAAGGAGAGTGTTGGCAGTCCGATGGATCAGGGATGAGCTCGACATGGTCGATTGCCTTTTGAGTTGATGGTCTGGCGCGCCCTGGAGCCTTTCCAATGCGGCGCCGTTGTATTAGTGTACGATGTACACAGTGTGAGTATATGATATACACAGTTTCTCCTTTGTCAACAGCTTCCCGCGGGGCGTTATGGCGGCACGGAAAAAGGTGAAGGCGGCTCCCCCGGGAGGGCGCCGGGACAGGGCACCAGCGGCAGCGCAGTCCAGCCAGGGGGCGATTACGCACGACGACGTCATGCAGGCATCGTTCCGGATCGATCCGGACCTGCGGCGCCGGAGCGAGCTCCTGTGGGAGGACCGGTCGCGACCGACGCGTGGCCCGAAACCATCGCTCACACCCGACGAAGTGGTACAGGCGGCGATCGACATCGCGGACGAAGAGGGACTTGCCGCGTTGACCATGCAGGCAGTGTCCGCACGGCTCGGCTTCACGACGATGGCGGTCTACCGATACTTCCCCAGTAAGGAAGCTTTGTACGACGCCATCGTCGACGCGGGCATGGGATTACCGCCCGCTCCGCAGGAACCGCGCGGAGATTGGCGCGCCGAGTTGACCGCATGGGCGCATGCCAAGCGCGCCATGCTCTGCTCGCGCCCCTGGCTGGCGGAATTGCCGTTCGTCGCCGCGCCGCACGGTCCGAATTGGCTCGCCTGGCTCGAGGCGGTGGTCGATTCGCTGTCCGCCACAACGCTGAGTGAAGCCGACAAGGGGCAGGTGCTCAGCATTCTCGACGGCTACACTCGCGGTGCATCCGACACCGCGATTTCGCTGGCCCGGGCGCGGGCTCGCGGTATCTCGGAGCGGGAATGGGCCGCGGCGGTGGGCGCAGACCTCGGACGTGCAATTGGCGATCCGCGGTTCCCCAAATTCGCCGCGCTGATCAGCGCGCCGCCTGAAGCCCGTCCGCGAACACTCGAGGAATCGTTCGACTTCGGATTACAGCGGGTCCTCGATGGAATCGAACTTTACATCACGTCGGGGAAGCAACCTGACGCCGAGACCGGGTGAATGACTGTCATCATCCTTCACCCGTTCTCGTGGCGCGTCTACGGTTCGCCTAGAGCCGCTCGCGAACGTCGCTGATGGGACGATCGGCCCGCTGAGCCCCCAGGCCAGTGCCGAGTTCCAAAGATTCAGGGACGTTGCGTGCCTGGTCGGACCAGACCGACTCGAGATTCCGTGAGATCTCCGGCAGCGCATCGGACCGCGCCGGCAACTCGTCATTCTGGAGGAACGTGATGACTGCTCCCGGGATGACGTTGTGCAGCAGCATCACGTTGCGTGCATGGTCCCTGAGATGCCGCTGCGCCAGGTCCGCCACTTCACGGTCGCCTAACGAAGTGGCGGTCGTGTACAGCATGACGTAGCCGATGGCTGCCAGGCTGGTCGCGGTGTAGTCGTCACGCAGGTTTTTCGGGAGCTTCTCATTGCGGACGAAATCGATTGCCGCGGCTCCGGCACCAAGGATAGCCGAGCCGGTCCGCTTGACCACATCGGCCAGTGCCTGTCCGCCTTCGGCGCGGCGCTCGACGAGCATTTTGAGGCTGTCGATGTGCCTTTCGGTCTCGCTCGCGACGGTCCTGAGGTGACGCACGACCTCGGGATAATCCTCATCGAGGTCTTCGATCTGTCCGCTGACTGCCTTGTTGATATGCTGCTCGAGCGCGAGCATATCCGTGACGTAACTGTTGATGGCTTCGCTGGCATTGCGCTGCATTTGCACTCCCGCTGAAGAGAGGGCGAACGTAGGTGCACGGTCCCCCAACTACAATTGCACCGGGGAGTGATGCAGACTTGTACTTTCGTCTCGTTCAGGTAGCCAGGAATCGGGAATCGGGAATCGGGAATCGGGATGTGGTCAAAAACGGAAAGAGTATCCGCGTCGATTCGCAATATTCGCGGCGACTCGCTTCTCAAGTCGTTGACCTGCTGCGTCAATCCGCAGTTCCGCGGCGTCGATCCGCAGTTCCGCGGCGTCGATCCGCCTGCAGTTACGCAGATCGCAACTCCGCGACTTGCCTTCGCAGTTCATCGACGTCGTCTCGCAATTTCTTTACGATCTCCTCGAGCGCAGCAACCCGATCTGCTTCGGGCGCGTGCTTCGAAGGCAACAACTCGCTTCCCTCGGGATCCCCAGCGAGCAGGTGCGCGTATCGTGTTTCCTTCTGGCCTGGCCGTCGTGCCAGCCTCACGACCACCGGCTGCGGCTCCCGCATAACGAGCGCATCGAGCGCAGCGTCCAGCCCGCTGGCGTCGTCGCCAGGCATGAGCCGCGCCGCGCGCGTCCTCAACTCGGCTTGCGTTTGCGGCCCACGCAAGGCCAGCGCGCTCAGCAACGCGAGTTCCGCTCGCGAGTATTCGCCAGCCTCGGCCAGCAGGTGCTGATATTTCGGCACTCTGGAGCCGATACCCTGGATCGATCGCACCAAGCTCCGTCGCCGCAATGAATCGATCGCCTGCAAGACAGCCTGTTCGTCCAGTGCCATCACCGGGTCGCGATTCGACGACTGGTTGCACGCGCTGGTAAGAGCGTTCAGCGAGAGCGGATAGTTGTCCGGCGTCGAGAGTTCCTTCTCGATAAGGGAGCCGATGACGCGTAGTTCGACCGGTTCGAGGTTGTCTGGAAGCATGTGTGAAGTATCTGCCGGGACGCCCTTGCGGGAAGTGCTATGCTTGTCCGTGCTTTTGATCTGTCCGCACTCACCAGGAGACATCGATGGTCATCGTTCTGCGGATCGTCCACATTCTTGGCGGCGTGTTCTGGGTTGGCTCGGTTGTGTTCGCGTCGATGCTGCTCACGCCGGCGCTGAAGGCTGCCGGACCGGCAGCCGGACCTGTCATGAACCAGCTGATCAAGGTCCGCAAGATGCCCATCTACATGATGGCTGCCGGACTCGCCACCATGGGCGCAGGGATCTGGCTCCTCCTGATCGATTCGGCGATGCAACCGGGAGTGTGGATGCAATCCGGAACGGGAATGACGTTCAGCATCGGCGGAGCGCTGGCGATTCTGGCATTCCTCGTCGGCATGGCGGTCAACATGCCCACGTCGAAGCGACTCGCGGCGCTTGGGTCAGCGGCCGCGGCTCGTGGTGGACCACCGACACCGGAAGAAGGCGCCGAGTTACAGCGGTTGCAGGGTCGCATGGCAACGGCGAACCAGATCGTGATGGTGCTGCTCCTGCTTGCCACGGCGGCGATGGCAGTGGCGCGCTATATCCAGTAACGCGCCACGTTGTGTCATGATTGAATCGGCAGGAAAAGCGTAGATCAGGCGCCGATATACTGGTCCACGTTCAGGGCCAGGACATCCAGCGGCACGTTCCCCCCGAGCACCACGGTATCATTGAACGCCTTGAGGTCGTAGCGCGAGCCTAACGCCTGCTGCGCCCTCTGGCGTTGCCGGTTGATCTCGGTGTGACCCACCTTGTAGCCGCAGGCCTGCCCCGGCCACGAACAGTACCGGTCCACCTCGCTCGCCACCTCGAGTGGGTTCGACCCGTTCCGCTCCACGAAGAACTGCACCCCCTGGTCGCGCGACCAGCGATTTGCATGCAACCCGGTATCCACCACCAGGCGGCAGGCGCGAAACGCCAGCGACTGCAGGTAGCCCAGCCGCCCCACACGATCCGTTTCATACGCCCCTAACTCGTCCGCCAGTTGCTCGGCGTATAGCGCCCAGCCCTCGGAGAACGCGTTGAACGCCAGCATCGTGCGGATGAGCGGCATCGACCGGGAGTACTCACCTTCCCAGATGTGACCCGGGATCGACTCGTGGAAGGTCAGGTCCGGCAGGCTGTACTTGCTGTGAAGGTCCGTCGTCCGGAGGTTGATCCAGTACCGTCCCGGGATGGTGCCGTCGATCGATCCCGCGCCACCGTACGCCGCCGGAGCGCCGGGCTCTTCCTCGGGTGGGAGGCGCTTCACTTCCATGTTCGGGTTTACGAGCGTGTTGAACGCGCGCGGCATCTGTGCCTTGATCCACGTCAGGCGCTCGTCGATCATCGCCAGGATCTCCTGACGACCCTTGTCACCCTCGGAGAACTGGTACCGCGGGTCCTTCGCCAGCTCGTTCATGCGCTCGCCGACCGAACCGCGCGAATACCCGACCTCCTTGAGGATCGTGTCCATCTGCGCGTGCAAGTCATTCAGTTCGCTCAAGCCCAGCTCGTGGATCTCGTCAGGCGTCATGGTCGTGGTGGTCGACGCCTTCAGGGCCCATGCATAGAACTCATCGCCGCGCGGTCGCGCCGAAATGCCTGGCTCGTCACTCGCGACCTTGCGCTGAGCATCGAGTTCCCGGAGTTGCCGCTCGAGCGCCGGCGCGATGTCCTGCGATGCGATCGACCTGGCGCGGCTCGCCCAGTCACCCGAAATGTTCTTCTCCTTCGTGCGACGTTCGATCGAGTCCACCACCGAGCCGCCGTTTCGCGTCCCTTCCATGGAGAGGCGCAGTTGGCTCATGGCCTTGTCCAGCAGGAACGACGGTGGTACGAGTCCCGCCTCACGCGCCGCCTGAATGCGGCCGAGTTCCCCGTCGAGCTGTTTCGCATACGACTGCAGCCTCGCCAGGTACGCCTCGGCATCGTTCGCGTTCTCGATGCGGTGGTCGGTGTCCAGGAAACGCGGAATGTCGAGATATGCACCCACATTCTGGATCACGACGTACGGTGTGTTGCGCCAACTGCCGACGGTGATATCGCCATACGGAAGCGCGAATCCCTCGAGCGCAGTCGCATAGGCGCTCTTCACCACCTCGAGGCTCGTCCGGGTCTGGTGCGACACCCGGGAAGCATCCAGGGCGTTCACGCGCGCCAGGTCGGCTCGCACAACGTCAGCGATGTGTCGTTTCCCCGCCTCCGACCGGTCGGTCAGTTGCGACCGCAACCCCGCCCGGCCACCGGTGTCGACACCTAACGAGGTCGCGCTCTCGGGAAAGACGGCCAGCAGGTTGTTGGCGACGTCGTCGAGCAGCGCGAGTGCCGCCTTGTCGTCGTCGCTGGCTTCGGCGGGGTCGCCGTCACGGGAACAGGCCGAGAGCAATGGCAGGGCGGCGGTGGAAAGGAGGGCGGCGATGACGTCGCGTCGTGTGGGCATCGGCAGACAGGTGAACGGTACGCGAGTAGCGCGAACCTCTCACGTTAGCGCCACGGTGGCACATCGGCCAGCTACGTCTACCGGCGTCCCTGCTGCCTGGTTGTCTCCTGGAAACGGTTTGCGTCGTGATTCAGCTCGCGGTCGAGGAAGCGATGGATTGCCGTCTTCGCGCGAGGGACGCGCCAGCAGTCGCTGTGGCAGTTGCCTTCCCTGCCCTCGAGCCGAACGAACTCGGTTTCCGCACCCGCTGCCTGCAGCGCCGCGGTGATCCGTTCTCCCTGCCTGACGTACACGTTGTCGTCGCCTGCCCCATGTACGGTGAGCAACGAGACATCGGGCCGCGCAAACGTGACCGTTGAAATGTCTCGCAACTCCGCGTCCGACCATGGCGCGGGATGACCGATTACCCACTCGAGAATGTTGTCGAAGTTGTCCATGACCTGATCTGGCGGCATGGTCATGTCATGTTCGCCATCGAGATTGATCGCCACCTTCACTCGGCCGTCCGGGCCCGTTGAGTCATCGCGGAGCGCTACCATTGTCGCCAGGTGACCACCGGCCGACATGCCTAACGACGCGATGCGGCCCGGATCGATCCGGAATCGGGCGGCATTCGCACGGATGTATTTGAGCGCGTTCTGGACGTCCTCGATCTGCGCCGGCCAGGTCCCACCCGGCCGGCTGGAGAGCCGGTAGTTGATCGAGAACACCACGTAGCCGCGTGGACTGAGATCCTCGGCGATGTTCCCTCCCCACGCCTTGTCGCCCTCTCGCCAGTATCCACCGTGGATGGCGATGATCGCTGGGCGGTTCGTGCGCGTGCTGTCACCCTTCGGCTCGTACATGTCGAAGGTTCCATCGTATCCGATGGTCGTGTCGTAGTTCATGTCCGATGTCACGTCGTACGCATCCGACTCGCAGCCACTCGCGGCAGAGACGTAGAGCATGAGCATCGCTCCGACTCTCCGCCTCATGTCATGATCTCCGGCCCGACAACGCTCGTTGGTGCCGCGTGGTCGCGGGTCGCGGTCGGGGCATCGCCGAAGTTTGCTGGAGACTGCGCAGCGCTGGCAGATAGCGTGTTGGCATGAACAGCTGCTCCAGGGCAGGACGCAGGCCGGCCCGCACCAGCAGCGGATATAGCCGCATCAACGGACGCAGCCACTCAGCGACTTTCAGCCCGAGAAGGTCTCGCACGTGGTCCGGAACCAGAATGCCCTGGATCTGGAGAAGCATGTCATACCGCAATGTGCCGAGGTGATCCCGGTATCTGGCATACAATGCTTTCGTGGCAACGCCGTTCGTCAGGTCGCGATGCATGTGAAGCTCACGGTCGGCTCTCCACTCATCGTAAGACGGTGGGAGTCCCGGGATCTGCAAGCCGGTGCCCACACGGAAGAACACATCGTACAGATCGCGGTGCTCCGCCGGAGTCAGTGGGCGGACCATCAGCTCATGCGCTCGTTCGGAGTAATCGATGAGCATGTACAGCACGTCGCGGTGAGCCCAGTCGGGAATGGCCTGGCCACGTTGTCGCTCGACAGCACCGTGGATGGTGCGGATCCGCTCGAACGCGCGAGCCGCTGTCTGTTCGTCCGCGAAAACGATCTCCTGAGCGTAGCTCGCCGTGGCGACCAGGCGGCCAATGGGGTCCCTTGGCAATTTTCCCGTAAAGAACAACCAGTCGACGGCACGATTGAGCGCGAACTCGGCGGCGCATCCGGCGAACACGAGCAGCACCGTGTCCACATCGCCCCAGATCCGCCTCACAATCGAATCGCCACGTACGAAGTCGTTCACCGCGGTTTTGCCATCGCTGGTTTTCCCGGCCTGAGCCTTCTAGCCAGCCTGCCGGCCGAAGTTTCTTGAAGTACTTCATATTACAAAGTACTCGACGGCTGCCGCAAGGTCGGCTGGGCAAATCCGTGGGTTACTCGTCCAGCAACTCCACCAGCGGGTCAGACCCGGTGCGTCCCGGGTCCATTCCCGGTCCGTCCGTGGGTTTTCGAGCACCGCTGTGTCTTATTGGTTATGCCGGGAGGTTGAAATGCCGCGACCCACCGAAGACGACATACGAAGGATCTACCGCGAAACGGTGGACGACCTGTTCGGTTTCGTCTCCCGGCGATGCGACGGCGATCGTGACCTGGCAGAGGACATCACGCAGGAAGCATGGCTGCGCGCGGTAAAGGCGTGGCGCACAGATGGTGTGCCCGAGCGTCCGCTTGCCTGGCTCTGCACCGTGTCGGCGCGATTGCTCTCGAACCATCGAAGGCGGCCGGAGCCGCAGCGCCTCGAGGATGAAGCCGGCAATTCTCTTTCCGCGCCATCCGGCGACAATGAGCTCGATCAACGCGATTCGATCCTTATGAAAGCATTGGCACGACTTCCGGTGTTGCAGGAGCGGTTGCTACGCGCCTTCCATTTCGACCGGCGACCCGTCGCGGAGATCGCCGGCAGCCTTGGTGTCAGCGAGCGCAGCGTCGAAGGGCGCCTGCGGCGGGCCAGGCAGAAACTCCGTCGCGAGATCGAATCCGATCCCGCATCTCGAGGTGAGTCCTATGACTACTGAAGCCATGCACCAGCCGACGCGCGAATTTCGTGATTACCTCGAGGGTGAAATCACGCGCGAATTCCGGAGTCACCGATCATTCGCGCGGCTGCGCGTCACCGCGATTCTGCTCGGCACGTTGGCCGCCGGCACCACCGCCGGATTGGCCTCTGCCCAGATTCGCCAGGGTGCCCAGCGCGATTCGCTGCTCGAGACCGCAAACTCGGAATTGTACGTGGCCGCGTTACGGCTCGAACTCGCTCGCTCACTGGCCGCCGAGGCGGCGTCGAAGCACAAGGTCGGCGCGGCCGGGTTGGACAAGGTAGCCCAGGCCGAGGCCGAGTTGCGGAAGGTGGAAGCGATCGCGGCGCGCGCAAAGCTCAACGTGGACGAAATCAAGGCGTCGGCGCTGCCACCCCGCGATGACCTGAATGCACCTCTCGTGGGGACGCGCGACTTCGTCACCGAACGTTTGCAACTGGATCTCTTCGTGGCGCAGCAGCGCCTGACGAGCGCCGAGCAGGGGGCGGGAGAGGTAGAGCGACAGGTCCGCGCCGGGGCGGTCGACCAGTCGGCCCTGCTCGAATCCATGCTGGAGGTCACCCGGGCCCGGGCCGCGTTAGGCACGCTGGCCGAGCGGCGCAAATTGCGGAAGGAATTCATCGACCGCGGCACGTCGGGCGACGAATTGAACCGGATGTTCGAGCAGGCGCGACTTCGACATGACGCGATGGTGGCGCAGGAAAGCGTGAACCTCCTCCGCCAGCGGCTGGGAGCAGTCCAGAAGCAGCACGCGGTCGGGGCAGCCACGGAACTGGACCTGCTTCGCGCCCAGGTCGAGCTCAAGGAAAAGGAAGTAGAACTCCATTTGCTGGCCCGTCAGCTCCGCGACCTGAAAGGTCGAGGGCAGTGATCGGGGTCTGACCCCGATTTTCTGTCAGCCTCTTCGCTTGAAGAACTGAACGGCGCGCTCATGCTTTTCGGCGGCGGAGCGGGTGGCAAACGTGCCAAGATTCCGCCGCTTCCCGGTCCTGGGGTTCTTCTTCCTGGAATACAGTCGATACTGTCCCGACGCGAGTTTCCGAATCATGGCTACTCAGTACCCCGTGCACTCATCTGGTTCTCCACGCCGGTCGTCGTCCCCCGACGACGACTCGCACCAGAGCCATCCGGGTTTCACGCGCTGGCGGCTAGAATCATCCGGTCGTTTCAGCTGAACCCCTACCCCTCGATTCCCATGATCAAGCCACTGCTGGTTCTCGCCGGATTGCATCTTGCCGTCGCGGCTGGTGCGCAGGCGAACGGCACGCCGCGCGAAGTGCAGCTCAAGATGCTCGAGCACCAGCGAAAGGTGCTGCTGCAGATGGTCGACTCGATGCCGGAGCGGCTCTACCGCGACCGCGCGACCC
>CAMPKM010000019.1 GCA_946887155.1 uncultured Gemmatimonadota bacterium | reverse complement strand
ATGTCGGCGCGCGAAGGATAGGGGAAGAGCATGGGCATTCGCGTGCGGCTGTCCGTGATGATGTTCCTCCAGTACTTCATCTGGGGCGCCTGGTTCGTCACCATGGGGACGTACCTCGGCCAGACGCTGCGGTTCACTGATGCCCAGGTCGGGCTCGCCTACGGCGCCACCGCCATAGCCGCGCTCGTCTCTCCGTTTTTCATCGGCATCGTTGCCGATCGATTCTTTGCCACGGAAAAGCTGCTGGCAATCCTGCACCTGGCCGGCGCGGCGATCATGTGGCTGGTCTCGACGCAGTCCACGTTCGGCACCTTCTATCCGGTGCTGATTCTCTATGCGTTGTGCTACATGCCGACGCTGAGCCTGACGAACTCCATCTCGTTCCACCACGTCAAGGATCCCGCCCGCGACTTTCCACTCATCCGCGTGTTAGGCACCATCGGGTGGATCGTGGCGGGCGTCATCATCAGCAAGGCGCTCCACGCCGAAGCACTGGCCACGCCGATGCGCGTGGCGGCGATTGCGTCAGCGGCGATGGGTGTCTTTGCCCTGACGCTTCCTCACACGCCACCACGGGCCGCCGGCGCGCCCTTCAGTGTCCGGGATGCACTCGGCCTCGATGCGTTGCAGCTCATGCGTCGGACCGATTTCCGGCGATTCGTCGTGGGCTCGTTCCTGCTCTGCATCCCGCTGCAGTTCTACTACGCCTTCGCGAACCCCTTCCTGAACGAGATCCGGGTCCCCGATCCGGCGTTCATCCAGACCTTCGGCCAGTGGTCGGAAATCGGGTTCATGCTGGTGTTGCCGTTTGCGTTGAAGCGATTCGGCATCAAGATGATCATGCTCGCCGGCATGCTCGCCTGGTCGCTGCGCTACTTCGCCTTCGGCGCGGGCGATGCCGGCTCCGGCATGTGGCTCATCTATGCGGGCATTTTGCTGCACGGCATCTGTTATGACTTCTTCTTCGTCGCGGGCCAGATCTACACCGACGAAACGGCCGGGCCGAAGATCCGCGCCGCGGCACAGGGGTTCATCAACTTCGTCACGAACGGCGTGGGTTATTTCATCGGCGCGTATGTCTCGGGCTCGGTCGTGGGCCGGTACGTCAACACCGCCTGCACCGACGTCGCGGCCGCCGCCGGGGAGTGTGTCCGCCACGACTGGGCCAGCGTCTGGCGCGTTCCCGCGTTAGGCGCGCTGGCGGTGTTCGTCCTCTTCCTTCTCCTGTTCAAGCCGGGGGGTCGCCGGGAAACGAGTGCCGTGGTCTGAAAGGGACGTGAGACCTGAGAGGAACCAGGTGCCGCGAAGGCTGACGATCGGGTGCTGCCATCACGGTTTCCACGTCCCCTTCGCCACCTTCGGCACAAAGCGCGTCAACGTGGACGGCTGATACCGGAGAGTTTTTCCCTGCTCGGCACTCTTGTACGCGGTCATCAGCAGCCTGACGACATCGACGCCATCGGCAAAGGTCAGCCGCGGTGCTTCCTTCCCCAGGAACGCGCGCACGTAGTGACGGTCTTCGTTGGTGTAGCCGTACGCGAGCCACTCCTCGGGAACCACCGGCATCACGCCGACTTCCGCGTTCTGCTTCTCCACCAGGTCCTCCCCGGCTCTCCCCTTCACCGCGCGGCTGAAGAAGAGCTGCAACCCGCTGTCGAGCGAGTTCCACTTCAGGGAGTACTCGGGACCCAGCAGCTCTGCCGAGAGGCGTAATCCGGCGCCGACGAAACTCCACGAGGTCGTCGCCTCGCCGATCACCTTGTGCCCGTCACTGGTCTTGAACTCGATCGTCACGCTGGCAAAGTCCTCCGCCGGCGCCCGCTCGTAGTCCACCGCCCGGCTCATCTGCTGCCGTAGCTGCTTCACGTAACGAGGGCGCGTCCACTTGAGCGACGCGATGTGCCCCGTCACGCGCACCGGCTTGACGGTGCTCAGCGATTCGCCCGGCTTCGTCAGCAGGTGCCTGACGACGAGCGCCGAGTGGCACATCATGTCGTTCAGCACGCCCCCTCCCTGCAGCGCCCCCTGCCAGAACCACGGCATGTGGGGACCAGCATGTTCCTCGGCGGCACGCGCCAGGTAAGGACGCCCGGTAGTCGCCGCGCCCCGCGCCCACAGGAGTGCCTTGCCCGCCTCGACGTGCGGGGCAAAAAGCTGGTTCTCGAGGTAACCGGTCTTCACGCCGATGCTGCTCGCCAGAACGTCGACCCGTTCCGCTTCGGCAACATTCCGCGCCAACGGCTTTTCGCAAGCGACGCCCAGGAGTTCTCCGCGCCCGCGATGGACGGTGTCGACAATCTCCTCGACGTTCTCGATCCGCGCATGGTTCGGACCACACAACCAGATCGCGTCGACCTTCTTGTCCGCCACCATCTCGCCGATCGAGCGATACGGCTTCGCCTGGCCTATGTCGAGCTTGCGCGCCAGGTCAGCCGCCGATTTTGCGTTCGCCGCATTCGGGCTCCAGATACCAACGACATCGGCGTCACGAACGCCGCGCCAGGCCTGCAGGTGAAAACGTGTATTGAACCCGCTGCCGATGAATGCAACGCCCAGGCGCCGTGATGACATGTATTGGATGACCGAGTGCAGTAAGTGGATTCAGCGATACCACCAACCTGCATCCGGCATTCTGCATTCGGCAATGCAGTCAGGGAATCCGGCGAACCTGAATGGGACCGGATCGCGACCGGCCATGATGCGGCGGTTTCATGGTGGCGTCACCACCAGCGAGCCCTCGACACGGACCTTTTCGAGGTACTCCTCGGGCATGCTGCGGGCGCACGTCCGCGTACCGTTTTCCCACGTCCGGTATTCAGTACAGATATCGCGCTTCTTCGTCACCTGGGTGAGAAGCGACCACCTGGACTTCCGCGAAGGATTCCGCCGATCGATCTGGAGGTTTATGCCGGTGGTGCCGGGTAACTGGCATTCATAAACCAGCACTTCGCGTCCGGGTTGCGAGGGCGACACGCGGCACTCCCCCGCTGCGGTGCGAGCAACGACTGTGTCCGGCGCGACGTCGATGGTGCCCGTCAGCCGCTGCCCGCCAGGAAGATCGGCAACGAAGGCGAAGCGCCCGAAACTGATCGATTGAACTTCGTAGTCAGGCGGTCGTCGAGTGCCGCACGCGATCGTCAGCGGCAAGAGGGAAGCGAAGACCATGAACCGCACCGAAGGCATGTTATGCTCGTTCCATAGCCTCAGCCGAACTGATGACCGGCACCACCTGAAATTCCATCAGGTCGGTCCAGTGCGAAATCCATTCATCGATCAACGCCCGATCGTCGCACTCCATCACCTGGTAGCAACGCGACATGTCGTCGGTGATCCAGCTGCCGACATAGACCAGCCCAGGCGGCATGTGCCGACCGCTGTCGCGAAGGCGCTGGTAGATCTCGCCGACTTTCCCCGGCTTGAAATCCTCGATGACCATGTAGCGCATCGTCGCGGTCAGGCTGTGAGCCGGAACCGACACGACGGCCGCTCGCCATGATTGCAGATCTGGTCCGCGTTCACACCGGCATGTCGTTCGAGAAGCCCTTCCACCAGCGCGCATGTCGCCGGTTCCTTCCGGACCGCCGCGGCCAGCGGACAACCGGTTCCCTCGAGCAGGACATGTCCCCGGCCGGGAGTGATCGTTGCACCGCCGCCAAGCGACTCGATCATCGCCGCGCACGCCGCCGCTCGCGCGGCGAGCGATCCGCCCTCCCGCTCGACCATCGTCGCAGCAAGCCGCTTCCCCGCGTCGAAAAACAGTGCTCGGCGAGCGCGTGGGTCGAGCTTTTCGCCTATGGCGCCGGCCAGCGCCACCATCGCCGCCGGGTACGCGGACGATAACGCCAGCTCGCCTGCGACCGTCAATTCGTACTCTGCTGCCGGCTGACACGCGGCACCCGAACGCACCAGCCCGCTGCGTACGATCAGCCCGTCGCGTTCGAGCGCGACCAGGTGCACGCGCACCGCGTTGTCAGAGATCCGGAGCGCTTCCGCGAGCGTATTGACCGTGCGAGCGCCGCGGCGGATCAGGTCCAATACGGCGTGTCGTGCCGGCGGCAGTGCAGACGTGGCTGGCGACATGTCCCGAAATATAGGGTCCAGCTATAAGTCAAACAAATGATTGACTTATTGGCGCCCGGACCACCATTGTGCCTTCGCAACACTTGATCCCTTCCATCCAAGAGGAACACCATGCGTTTTATCAGCTCGTCACTCGTTCTGGCGGCCCTCATCCCCGGCATTGCATTCGCTCAGGGCCCCAAAGCCGCTTCTGATCTCGATGACGCCGCAATCGTTGGCATCTTCGATATCGCCAACACGTGGGACGTCGCGACTGGTTCGCTCGCGGCTACCAAGGCCATGCGACAGGACGTGAAGGAACACGGTGCCATGCTCGCGCGCGATCACGGAAACCTCCAGCAGCAGGGTCGGGACCTGGCCGCGAAACTGAAGGTGACACCAACGCCGGTACCGGCGGACTTCCCGCTCAAGGTCGCGCACGAAGCCGCCATGAAGAAGCTGCAGGGCCTCAGCGGCGGCGCGTTCGACAAGGCCTTTCTCGAGCACGAAGTGGCGTATCACAAGGCCGTGGTCGACGCCGTGACGACGACGCTTCTCCCCGCCATCAGGAATGCCGAGCTGAAGGCATTCGTGCAGAAAGTCGCGCCCCTGTTCGTGGCGCACATGAAGGCCGCCGAGCTGCTGTTGAAGAAGTAGTACGCCGCCTCAGCGGCCGATCAGGCTCTTCGCGATCATCATGTGAACACCGACATTGCCGTCGACCAGTTGTGTGATACGCAGGTCGGCGGCGACGCTCGCGAGCTGGTACGCCACTGTTTTCGTGAGCTGCTTCTTTTCCACGATGAAGTTCACCATCTCATCGATGGCAATGCGCGTGGCTCGCGTGAGCGATGTGTCCATTCCCATCGTGATCCAGTGCGTCGGCGTTTCCCCTCGCGGCCACTCGAGCTTCATGTCCTTGCGCACCGTGAGCTGAAGCCGTCCCCGCAAACTGGTCTCGATCGCCGTCTGGTCGACCTCGCCATCTCCTTGCGCGGCGTGTCCATCGCCGACCTCGAACAGCGCGCCCTTCACATGGACAGGTATGTAGAGCGTCGTACCCGCCACGAGTTCCTTGTTGTCGAGGTTTCCGGCGTGAATGTCAGGTGGGTTGCTGCTGACTCGACCGCGTGACGGCGGCGGAGCGACACCCATGCTACCGAAGAATGGCTTGAGCGGCACCTCGATGCCTTCGGCGAACTCGCCGATCATCCGCCGCTCGTCGAGCCGGATGATTCGCGTCGTTCGTTGGCTGCGATCGCAGAGATCCCGCGCAAAGCCGCTGCACCCGTTGTAGCCGTAGGGAATCTTCAGGTCGATCGACAATACCTTCACTTCGAGCACGTCGCCGGAATCGGCACCTTCGACGTAGACAGGACCGGTAAGGATGTGGCCACCAGGGCCGCGATCGGTGACCTGCGCAACGATGTCGCGCAACGATTGCTCGATTTCGCCTGGCGCCACGCCTGCCGACTCGAGGCGTGTGGGCGTATTGGTCAGCAGCGTTTCGACGTCGATGAAGTCACCGGACGCGATACGCAGGACCGGCTTGGCCTCCCACCAGTAATACCCGTAGGCAACGGTCTGCGGCGTCGCCGGCAGGCGGTGGATGGTCTGAGCGTTCGCCACGCCCGCGATCATCGCCAGAAACGCTACGCCCGTAATACAGCAATTTCGCATATTGATTTCACGACCTCACGATTTCACGACCTCACGACCTCACGACCTCACGACCTCACGACCTCACGACCTCACGACCTCAATACCGTCCAAGGTCCCGCGCCACCACGATACGGCCAGTGAACCCACCGCGCCGGATGCCCGCGACAATCTCGGCTTCCGGTGCGCCGAGAAAGATGACGTGCGACAACACCAGCAGCTTGGGCTTCGCGATAGCCGCAAGGCGACCGAGCTCGGCGTCGGACGTGTGAACCTCCCTGAGATACCGCGGCCAGAGTTCGCCGCCTGGCCGGTTCTCGGGCGCGACCCGCGCTTCCGGGTACACCTCGTGAACCAGGACGTCGACATTCGCCGCAGCTCTCGCAAGGTCTTCGCTGTAACGCGTATCTCCTGAAATGAGGATCGTCCGGCCGTTCGTTGCGATACGGTAGGCAAAGGCGTACTCCCACTCACCATGCGGCACCCGGATGGCCGTGATGGTAACCCCGGCGCTGTCGTACACCGTGCCGCCGGTAGTTTCTCGAGTATCAACGCGGTAACCGCCGGGCTGCCCGCGCTCCAGTCCCGTCACGCGAACGACGGTGTCTTCGGCCCACGCCTCGATGATGTTCTCCACCATGCGCCGGGTCCCTGGCGGCCCGTGCAGGCGCATCGGGTTGCGCCGCCCCATCACCCACGACGTCAGGATGAGGTCCGGCAACCCGAGCGTATGGTCGCTGTGGAGGTGCGTGATGAACGCCGCCGTGACGCCGTCGATCGGCAAGCCGGCAGCGGCCACCCGCCGCATCACGCCCGGACCGGCGTCGAACAGAAACACGCGCAGCCCGACGACCACCGCCGTGGCCGGACCGGATCGGTCAGGCACCGGCACCGGCGTCCCGGTGCCTAACGTGATGACGATGGCCGTGTCGCCGGCGGGAAACGCAGGTCCGCCCGGGAATACTCGTTGCGCCGGCAGTGGCATCGCGACGAGCGCGGTAGTGACGAGCGCAAGATTGATGACTGTCGAACGCATCCGATTCACCCGGTTTCAGATTTCCCGCCCGACCCCCTCCTCTCCTTCAAAGACCGCGTCAGTACCTGACCCCAAGCTTCTCCAGCGCCGGCGTTGGGCACCCGCTCCACTGCGCCTGCGGCCGGTTGCCCATGTACTGCAGGTCGTCCACACCCATCTTGCTCGACCAGAATCCGGACGCCGTGAAGTTCCGGAAATTGTTGAAGAACCTGACCCCGTTCTGCATTTCCGCGCGCGCCCGACGCGGCCACGCAATGTCATCGAGTACCGCGCGCCGCTGGGTGTCGTCGCACTCGGCGAATGCCTTCGTGAAGCGCTTGTTGCACTCCGCGTCGAGCCACGCCAGGCCCGTGCGCATCCAGTTCCGCATGCTGTCCCGTTTTTCCATGAAAACATCCATGAACTCTGGTACCGCCGCGTCGGTGGCGCTCCCCGAACGCGCGTCGCGCGGGATCACGTAATCGACCAGCACGCGAACCGTGCGATACTCTGCCGGCGTGAACACCTTCGGCGCGTACTGCTGCCCACGCTCGGCGAGCTTCGCGAGCGTCTCGCGCGTCAGGGCCGCCGCCTCCTCGAGGTCGAACGCGGTCACCGCGAATGCGGAGAGCGGCGCCGCCGCCATGAATTTGACGAAATCTCTGCGGTCAGTCATAAGCCTCTCGCTATCTCACGTCTCACGTCCTCACGTCTCACGTCCTCACGTCCTCACGTCCTCACGTCCTCACGTCCTCACGCCCAGCGTCAGATCGCTCCCGATTTTCTGAGTTCCAGAATCCTGTCCGAGGTCCTCATGGCCAGCGCCATGATCGTCCACGTCGGATTCTTGTCCGCCTGCGACACAAATGGGCCCCCGTCGGCGACGAACAGGTTCCTGCAGTCCCACGCCTGGCACCATTCGTTCAGCGCCGACGTCGACGCATTGCTGCCCATGCGGACGGTGCCCAGTTCGTGGATGATGGCGCCGCCGGTAGCAATGCCGTAACCGCGCTCGCGCGTCGGCATTGCCGAGAATACCTCGCCGCCCATTTCCGACACGAGCGCGCGAAACGTCTCCTGCATGTGCTTCACCTGGTTGTGCTCGTGGTCGGACCACTTCCAGTGAAAGCGCAGCACGGGAATCCCGAACCGGTCCTTCACCTCGGGGTCCAGCTCGCAGTAGCAGTCCGCGTTAGGTATCTGCTCACCGCGCCCCGAGAAGCCGATCGTGGAGCCGTAGTATCGCCGGTAATCGTTCTTGAGTTGCGCGCCGTACCCGCCGCCGGGTTCGTAGCGCTCGATGCCGCCCATGAAGCCGTAGGATGGCACGCCCAGCCCGCCCCAGACCTCGATGTGATACCCGCGCGGGAAGTCGAGCTTGCTGTTGTCGAGCCACCACGGCATGTATATGTGGCCACCGCCTACGCCGTCGCAGTTGTGCGGGACGTGGTCCACGAGCTTCGGGATGAACCCCGACACGTCGCTGCCGGTCGTGTCGGTGAGGTACCTGCCCACCACACCGCTCGTGTTCCCGATGCCCTGCGGGAACCGTGGCGACTTCGAGTTGAGCATGATGCGCGACGACTCGCACGAACTGGCCGCCAGCACGACCACGCGCGCCCGGATCTGCTCGTCGCGCCCCGTCCGCGTGTCGATGTACGACACCCCCGTCGCCAGCCCCTGCGCATTGACCGTCACCTCGCGCGCCATCGCGTTCGTGATGATCCGCAACCGGTTCGTCTGCTGGGCCGGGATCAGCAACACGTTAGGCGACGAGAAGTTCGAGTTCGTCATGCACCCGCGGTTGCACTGTCCGCAGTAGTGGCAAGGCGCCCGGTTACCCAACCGCTGCGTGATGACCGACAGCCGCGCTGGAATGCACGTGATCCCCAGCCGGTCCGATGCCTGCTTCACGTACAACTCGTAGCACCGCGGCTTCGGCGGCGGCTGGAACCTGCCGCCCGGATGGTTAGGCAGGTTCTCGTTCGTCCCGAAGATGCCGACCAGCTCGTCGAGCTGGTCGTAGTACGGCGCGAGATCGTCGTACGAGATGGGCCAGTCGTCCCCGAGGCCGTCGATGCTCTTGCGCCTGAAGTCGTCCGGCCCGAACCGGAGCGAGATCCGCCCCCAGTGGTTGGTGCGGCCGCCTAACATGCGGGCCCGCCACCACGAGAACTGCGTTCCCTCCGCTCGCGTGAACGGCTCGCCAGGCAGCTCCCACCCGCCGACGCACGCGTCGAACTCGCCGAACGGCCGCTCGGGTGTCGACGCCCCCCGATTCGGCGTCTGGTACGGCCACCGCAGCATCGCGCTGTTCGACGTGGTGTTGTCCCACCACCCGCCGGCCTCGAGCAGGACGACACGCGCACCGCCTGACGCCAACCGGTGTGCCGCCATCCCGCCGCCAGCACCCGATCCTACGATGCAGACGTCGTATTCACCTTGCTGTGACCGAGCCATGCTGAATCTCCCTGTGGCCTGTGCCTTCTGGCCTCATCCTACCATTTGATGGCCCCGAGAACATCCGTATAATCGTCGGTCCAGAGACGCGATTCCGGGTACGTCCCCAATGGGTACCACCCGTCCACCTTCACCAGCTCCGACAACGTGCTCGCCTGCCGCGCCAGCACCATCCAGCGGCTGCCATAATACAACCTCCCGCGACCTTCGGTGTCAGGACCGCGCTCGCCCAGCGCTCCGGCCAGTTGCGCGTCGTTCGCCAGCGCGATGATCACCGGCCTCAGGTCGAGGTACCGATTGGAGATGTGGATCGCCACCACACCCTCTGGCGCCAGCTTCTGGAGGTACAGCTGTATCGCTTCTCGCGTGATCAGGTGCGCCGGAATGGCGTCGGACGTAAACGCATCGAGCACGATCAGGTCGAACTCGCCGTCGAGCGCCGCCCCGAGTGACACGCGCGCGTCGCCGATCACCACGTTGGTCCGTGGCGCACAATCGCGCAGGTAGCTGAAATACCGCGGCGTCCGCGCGATTTCCGCCACCATCGGGTCGATCTCGTAGAACGTCCAGTGCTCTTCCGGCCGTCCGTAACAGGCGATCGTGCCGGTGCCCAGTCCCACCATCGCAACGCGCCGGATCGGCTTCTGCGCGGTCTTCGCGAAGATGTCGCCCAGCGGGCCGCCCTGGTAATAGTAGGTCAGCGGCTCCATGCGCCGCGTCAGTTCGCGGCTCTGCCCGCCGTGTGTCGTCGTGCCATTCTGCAGCACGTGGTAATCCGCGATCTGGCGCACGCGGTAGATCCCGAAGAAGCTGCGATCCTGCAGCATGACGTTGCTGCCCGACAGGTTGGCGAAGTGGGCGGCGGTGTAGATCGCGCCGGCACCCAGCGCGAGACGGAACGGCCGGCGCCAGAAGAGCAGCACGATGCTCGCCATGACCAGCAGGAAGAGCTGGTGGGCGCCCGTGAACCACGTCGACGGCGGCTTGGGCAGCTTGAGCACGAACCAGATCGCCGCGCCCACCGCGAGCGGGAACGAGACGTCGCGCAGGAGGTCGATCCAGCTCCCGAATCTCCGCGACACGCCCGGACGCAGCCCGAACGCGACCACCAGCGCAAACGGATACTCGACGAGCGAATTGTAGAGCACCGGCGCCAGCAGCACGTTGAACACGCCGCCCAGCACGCCGCCTAACGACATCCAGAGGTAGAACTCGGTCAGGTATTCGGCGCGCGGCCGGCTGTCGGCCAGCTCGCGGTGGCACATCATCGTCGTGATGAAGAACGCCGTCAGGTGCAGCGCCGCCGGCATCAGG
Source organism: uncultured Gemmatimonadota bacterium (assembly GCA_946887155.1). Next base: position 6,588 of record CAMPKM010000019.1, on the reverse strand, counting down.
ATGCCGGATGCCGACCCGATGCTGAGGCTCACCATCAGCGCCAGGCCGACCACCAGTTGCGCATGCAGGATGTACCAGCGCGGAAACAACGGGCGCTTCGCAAAAACGAGGACGAACGTCAGCAGGTACAGCGCCAGCGGAATGACCCAGAGGAACGGCACGGACGCGATGTCGGTGCTCAGGTAGGTCGTGACGCCGATGAGCAGGCTCGATGGTGCGAACGACAGCAGCACCCAGCGCAGCCGCCAGTGCCGGTCTGGAACGATCGTCGGCTCCCCGATCGGTTCGTCGCGGCCCTGGAAGAAGCGACGGATGATCGACGGATTCTCCTCGATCAGGAATCGCATCGATCCACGCAGCGCCCCGCGCCGCCTGAGGCGGACCCCCTCACCGTCCACGACGAGCGTATCGGGGTCGGCCCCTTCCGCGGCCGGCTCGGCGACCGTGGTGGCCGCCGGCTCGACAACCGTCGTTACGCTCACGGTTTCCGTGACGCGGCGGCGGAATATCCAGGCCATGATCGCACAACCGGTGATCAGGGCCAGGAGCGCATAGTAAACCTCGAGCCAGATAACAGACTGTTCGGAGATCCGCAGGCGCGGCTCGATCAGGAACGGGTACGCCAGCAACGACACGAAGCTTCCCAGGTTGCTGGCGGCGTACAGGAAATACGGATTGGCGGCCGATGCATGACTCGTCCCGGCGAACCAGCGCTGCATCATCGGTGCCCCGGCCGACAGCGCAAAAAATGGCAGCCCCAGGGAGACGGTCAGGAGACCGAGCAGCCAGCCGATCGGCAGCGCGCTTCCCGGTGGATGCGCCCATGACGCCGGCACATGGATCGGGAGCACCAGAATGGCGCTCGCCAGGATGGCAACGTGGAGGATCGCCTGGTTGCGGTTGCTCAGCCAGCGCGAAGACAGATGGGCATACAGGTACCCGGCCAGCAGCAGCGACTGAAAGAACAGCAGGCAGGTATTCCACACCGCCGGGCTGCCCCCCAGGAGCGGCAGTACCATTTTCGTGAACATCGGCTGCACCGAGAACAGCAGCGCCGCGTTGAGGAAAATCGCCGCCGAAAACGCGGTTACCAGCAAAACGGCGCTGCGACGCTTCAGCGCTGCCGTCGCGGACGCCGGATCTGGCTCCGGTCCGACCCGCACCATCGTGGATTCTTCTACTGACATGGCGGTGGAAGGTGGTGCGGTGTCATGACATCGTCCATTGCGACGAAACAGGGACACACCGGTCCGATCCGAAATGCGCAGTTTTGTTCGCCCTGTCCCGCCTCAGGTCGCCCGGCTGCCGGTTCAACCTCAACGCCTCGCGTCTCGTCTCAGGGGAGTCCCGGCCGGCTTCGGTCGGCGTTAGCGTAGTTGACGGCCCCTCCTGGTCACCAGGCAGGACGCCCGTGTCCCGAACGTCGCCGCCACATTGCTAGCGGCGCTTCACCGGTAAAACCCATGAGTACTCGTCGCGATTTCCTCAAACAGGGCGGCGCCGTCGCGGGCGCCATCGCTCTCGGAGGCTCGCTCCGCACCGCCGACGCGCTGGCGCCTCTGGCTGGCACACAAGGCGCCACAATGGATGCCGCCATCAAGGATCTTCTGATGGAAGCCCTCAATTCCGCAAAGATGGCCGGCGCCGGGTTCGCCGACGCGCGAATCGGGCGCTACATGCAGAACTTCGTGGTCACGCGCGAACAGCAGATCATCAACGTGGTCGACACCGACTCGATCGGCATTGGTGTGCGGGCGCTCGTGAACGGAACGTGGGGCTTCGCCGCGTCGCGAGACCTCACGAAGGATGGCGTCGCCAGCGCGGCCCGCGAAGCGGTCGCGATCGCCAAGGCGAACACCGTCGCGAAGGATCGATCGGTCACGCTCGCGCCAGCTCCCTCCGTTGGCGAAGTGAGCTGGAAAAGCGCTTATGAAATCGATCCCTGGACCATTCCCGTCGAGGAGAAGGCCGACCTCCTCATCAGCGCGAATACCGAGGGCATGAAGGCTGCCAACGTCAAGTTCGTGTTCAGCGCCCTGTTCCTCCGGAAGATGGAACGCAGCTACGCCAACACCGATGGCTCGGTCATCGCCCAGACGGTCATCCAGAGCGCGGTGCAGCAGCAGTTCACGGCGGTGTCGCCCGACTTCTCCGATTTCCAGAATCGCGCCAACACGCTGCCGCCCGTTGCGCGCGGGTGGGAATGGGTGCGCGCCCAGGACATCGTGAACAATTCCCGCCGCTGGGGCGAAGAAGCGAGCGAAAAGCTCAAGGCGAAGCCGGTGGAGGTCGGACGCTACAACCTCGTCCTGCACCCGTCGCACCTCTGGCTCACGATCCACGAATCCATCGCCCACCCCACCGAGCTCGATCGTGCGATGGGGTACGAAGCCAACTACGCCGGGACATCCTTCGTCGCGCCGCCGGCGGACTTCCTCGGCAAGTTCAAGTACGGCCCGGAATTCATGAACATCCAGGGCGATCGCTCACAACCGGGCGCGCTGGCCACCATTGGCTACGACGACGAAGGCGTCGCGCCCGACGAATTCCTCATCATCAAGAACGGCGTCGTCAACGATTACCAGACCACACGCGAACAGGCGGTGTGGCTCGACTGGTGGTACAAGCAGCAGAACCTGCCCACGCGGTCGCACGGCTGCTCGTATGCCGACAGCTGGAGCAGCGTCCAGTTCCAGCGCATGCCTAACGTTTCGCTGCTGCCGTCGAGCGACAACCGGTCATGGGACGACATGATCGCCGCCACCGACAGCGGCATCGCCATCATCGGCGACGGCTCGTTCTCGATCGACCAGCAGCGCTACAACGCGCAGTTCGGCGGCCAGCTGTTCTACGAGGTCAAGGGCGGCAAGATCACCGGCATGCTCAAGGACGTGGCCTACCAGATGCGCACGCCCGACTTCTGGAATTCGATGGACATGATTGGCGGACGCGGTGGCTACGAAGTCTGGGGTTCCTTCTTCGACGGCAAGGGCCAGCCCGGCCAGGTGAACGCGGTCAGTCACGGCTGCGTACCGGCGCGCTTCCGCAACGTCAACGTCATCAACACCGGCCGAAAGGCGTAACGAGGTCAGATCGATGAGACGCTCCAATATCACCGAGGCCCTCTCCGAGCCCACCCGGTTGCTCGAAACGCAGGACCGGCCGGCCGCCGCCAGCTCGATCCTCTCGCGCGAAGAAGCGCAGTCGCTGGTCCAGCGCGTCGTCGCCATGTCGAAGGCCGATGGCATCGACGTCCAGATCGGTGGCAACCACACCACCAACGTGCGGTTCGCCGACAACCAGATGTCGACCGCCGGCGCCGTGTCGGACTTCGCGGTCGCGGTGCAGAGCTGGTTCGGCAAGAAACACGCGGTGGTCCAGACCAATGAAGTCACCGACGCGGCGTTACGGTCCGCTGTCGAGAAATCGGAACGCCTTGCCAAGCTGGCGCCTGACGATCCCGAGGCCATGCCCATGCTCGGCCCCCAGCAGTACCGCCCGGTGGAGGCGTTTTTCCCATCGGTCGCCAACATGAGCGCCGAAGACCGCGCACGCGTTGCGCTCACCGCGCTCGAGCCGGCCCGGGACGCAAAAGACCTTCGCGCCGCCGGATTCCTGATCAATGGCGCCCAGGCCAGCGCGCTCGGCAACAGCAAGGGCATGTTTGCCTATCACCGCTCCACCAACTCGAATTTCACGCTCACCGTCCGCACCGCCGACGGCACCGGGTCCGGCTGGGCCGGCGCCGAGCATAACGACGCGAACAAGGTAGACTTCAAGGCGGTCAGCACCCGGGCGATCGAAAAGGCGCGCCTGTCGCGCAATCCGGTCGCGGTCGAACCGGGTCGCTACACCGTCATCCTCGAGCCACAGGCCGTCGGCGACCTTGCCCAGTTGATCGCCTTCTATCTCGATGCCCGCGCCACCGACGAGGGCCGGAGCCCGTTCGTCAAGCAGGGTGGCGGCACGAAGATCGGGGAGAAAATCATGGACGAGCGCATCTCGATCTATGCCGACCCATTCGACCCCCAGGTGCTCGCCCAGCCATTCGACGGCGGCGGGCTCCCGTTAGGCCGGCAGGTGTTCATCGAGAATGGCGTGCTCAAGACGCTGTTCTACTCGCGCTTCTGGGCGCAGAAGAAAGGCGTCGAACCGACCGGCGCCCCGACGTCATTCCTCATGAGCGGCGGTCCATCGAGCGTCGAGGACATGATCAAGTCCACGGAACGCGGTATCCTGGTCACGCGTCTCTGGTACCTGCGTGAGGTCGATCCCCGCACGATTCTCTACACCGGCCTGACGAGAGACGGCACCTTCCTCGTCGAGAACGGCAAGGTGAGCAAGGCGGTGAAGAACTTCCGGTTCAATGACTCGCCGCTGTTCATGCTCAACAATCTCGAGGCAGTCGGACAGCCGGTACGTCTCGCCGGCACGGAAGCCGGTGGAGCCGTGGTGGTTCCACCGCTCAAGGTGCGTGACTTCAACTTCACGAGCCTGTCGGACGCCGTGTAACATCCCCGCAAGGCGCCGGTGCAAGCAGCAAGCAGCACCTTTTCAAGGGTTCTCCCACGGCGCACGGCCCGTCATGTTACGGGCCATGCGCCCTCGGACTGTGAGAGCTGCACCGTTTCCGCGCATTGCGCTGTTCAGCGATGTCGACGGAACCCTGCTCGATGCGAGCGATCGCCTCGCCATCACCGCTCGACAGGTGGCGGGCTTCGCCTCGCAGGTGGAGCTGGTGCTGGCATCCAGTCGCACGCTGGTCGAGCTCGCCGTCCTTCAGCGACGCCTCGGGATTTCCGCGCCCATGATCGCCGAAAATGGCGCGGTCGTTGCCTTTCCCGCTCGCTGGCGGGGTTCAACCGCGACGCGCCGTGAAGTGGTCGTGCTCGGCGACCGGGCGGTCACGCTCGTGCCTCGCATTCACCGATGCGCCGAAGCGGCCGGCGTGCGTGTCGTCAACCAGAAGCGGCTGCTTCCCGATGGTGGGCGCTGGCTGCGTCGCGGCCATAGCGTGTGCGTCCGCGACTGGGTCGGACCGGGCGTCGTGCCGTTCCTCGGCTGCCTGACGAGTGCCGGTCTCGCGGCGACGCGATCCGGCCAGTGGATCACGATCACGAGCGGGCCCGACAAGGCGACCGGCGTTCGCGCCGTGCTCGACCATGCCCGCGCGCTCGGTGCACCGTTTCGCTCCGTCGTCGGCATCGGTAACGCGGGCAACGACGTCCCGCTCCTCAAGGCAACGCGCGTCCGGCTCGCTGTGAGGAACCGGAATGGTCATCATCCGGAACTTCGCGATATTACCGGCGTGCACCTGCTGTCGGCATCGGGAGCGCGAGCCTGGAAGGAAGCGCTCAGCCTGATCCTTCCCACCGTCCCGACATGATGCTGCGACGCCGATCTCCCCTCTGGACGCTCTGCATCCTCACCATTCCGCAGCGCGAGTCATACCTCAAGCGGCTGTTCGAGTCGCTGCGCGCCCTCGGCATGCGCCGGTCACGGTGGGAACTGCAGCTCGTGTACAACTGGGATACCGACGAAGAGCCGTATTCGGTCGAGCGGCGCCTGCGCAAGATGGGCCGCGGCCTGCCGCTCAGCGTGCACTTCAACGTGCGCAACCCGAGCATCGTCGGCGGCCGGGTGCAACAGCTCGCGTTATGCAAGTCGCCGTTGATCTGCTTCATTGACGACGACATCACCATCCACGGCGACATGCTCGATGTGCTGGAGGAACGGTTGCACCAGCACCCGGTGGGACTGATCGGCGTGCCGTCGCTCATCGGGGAGACCAACCGGCTGTTCAAGCCGCGGCGCGGGACGCCCCACGTGGACGCGCACGGCCTGCGATTCATGAGCGTGCAGGGCATGCTCGTCGCCGGCTACCGCCGTCTCATCCAGGACATCGGCGGGTTCAATGTCCGGCGCATGTACTGGGGAGAGTGGACGGAGCTCAACCTGCGCATGTTGCGAAGCGGATTCCCGACGGCGTATGCCATGGACGCGGGCTACCTCCGCCACTGGCACGATGCGCCGGAATCGCCGACCCGCAACAAGGCCGGCCGCCAGGATCATGTGCTGTGGGGACTCCTCTGCACCGCGCTCGAATACGACGCCATCGCCATCAGGCCCGACACCGAGAAGTTCTGGAACCTCGTCGAGCGCCGCTACCTGGCATATTCGTTCGGCGAGTCGGTGTCGCCCTCCGATCTGCTGCACTCGGTCCTCCGCCTCGTCCCGCGCATCGCGCACGAATGGCCCCACATTACGGAGTTCCGCGAGATCGCCCGGAAACACGCTTTCCAGTTTGCGCCCTTCCACGAGATCACGCCCGTCGATGTCGCCCGGGTTCTCGAATACGCCGAAACCCACATCGAACCCTATCGGCGTTCAGTGTGGGGCCGCGAACGCCGCCGCAAACCCCGCTAGTTCCCCCCCCAGCTCCGCCCTCAGCGGCTTCGCGCTCTTTGGCAGTTCGCGCCCTGTGGCAGTTGGCGCCCTGTGGCAGTTCGCGCCCTATGGCAGTTCGCGCCCTGTGCCAGTTTTCGCGCCCTTTGCCAGTTCGCGCCCTTGCCAGTTTTGCGCCTTCAA
>CAMPKM010000018.1 GCA_946887155.1 uncultured Gemmatimonadota bacterium | reverse complement strand
GTCAGCGGCGGCGCCAGAAGCTCGTCGCGCTGGAGCCTGGCGAGGAACTTCACGGCGCCTAACGGCGTGGCGGTATCACGCGGGTCGTCTAGGTAGCGCAACGTCGCCGCCTTGCGAGTTTCGGCTGGCACTTCATTCTTCCTGGCGAGAAAAAGCGACTCCTGCGCCGACGCAGGCTGGAACGTCGGCATGCCGTTCAGCTCGAGCTGGAATTCGCGCTCATATCGATCAATGTGCACGTCGCCCACACCCTTCGACTCGAGCCAGCTCGTTACGGCTTCCGGCCCGCCAATCATCTTCATCACCACGTCGGCGGCGGTGTTGTCGCTACCACCGACGGCCGCGACGAGAAGTTCGCGGACCGTCCAGGTCTTTCGCCCGGGATAGGCGGCGCTGATTGGGCTGTATGGCGGGGACAGGTCCGCTGGCGTCAACGTGATCGTATCCGTCAACGCAAAGGCGCCGCGACCCACGGCGTCGAGCACTGCAGCGCCAAGCGGGAGCTTGAAGACGCTCTGCATCGGAAACCAGTCGGTTCCCGCGATGGACCAGGTCTCGCCTGACGAGATGTCCATGACAGCGACACCAATTCGACCGGGCTTCACCCGGGTCGCGATCGCGCCGATCGCGGAGTCGAGCTGGAGCGAGTCGAACGAGTTGCTCGAGCAACTGACGGAAAGCCCCAGCAGGACTGGAAGGAGACCGCGGTATCGGCGAAGCACAACCGAATGAAGCAACCCGATTGTCGGCTGGCCAGTGGAGCCGGCCTACCGGCTCGACGTAGTCCTCGCACGCACGTCAGGCTGCTGGGGAACGGCGTTCCGGGTGGTTCCGGAGCCAGCGTCGCTTTTCATGAGGTCAGCCAGCGCTCCGCGGGAGTCCACACCGAGCTTCACGAAGACGTTCGACAAGTGCGTGCTGACGGTCCGCGACGAAATGGCCAGCGTCCGCGCGATCTCCTTGTTCGTCTTTCGACCAGCGACGAGCATTGCGATCTCGCGTTCGCGCTGGGTCAGGATCCCACCCTGCACCATCGTCTGTTGCGGCAACCGTAGCCCCAGTTCCCGCATTGCTTCTCTCGTCAGGCGGAGTTCGAGGGCAGCGCCGAGCCGGAGGAACACATCGTGGGCTCGACGAAGTTCGCGGGCGGCGCCGTCGGCATCGCCGTCGATCATCAGCAAGCGCGCGGCATGGCGACGCAATCGCCCGGCATGAAACACGAATGGCACTTGCTCCAACTGGTCGGCGGCCGCGAGCAAACGCTCCGTCACGCCGGGAGTATTGTCTCGCCAGCGGGCGATCAACAGATCGATCGTGCCCGCGCCAGCGTGACCGAGCTTGTGTTCGAAGGTGGCCGCATCGGTGCGCAACCTCGCGGCCGAGCGTTCGGCGAGGGCGAAGTCACCCATCCAGAGCGCGGACTCGCACAACATCGGCAGCAGCCGGTGCAGCGACCAGGACGTCATGCCATGCTGGTCCGCGATCGCGATACCACGTTGCGAAAACTCGAGCGCATTGGCCCAATCACGCATCGTCATCGCGTACGCAGCCTGACCGATGAACGCGACGATGACCGAGTTGAGGTCCGTGCCGCTCGCGCCTCCTTCGCCCGCCCGGGACGTCTCCCAGGCTTCATCGAAACACGCCTTGGCGCGTTCGATCTCGTCGCGGTTGAGGAGGATGGTGCCAGTCCACACCAGGAGTCGAGGCAGGAGGGAACGCGGCGACATCGCCCTGGCAATGGGGATCACTCGCTCGGCGAGCATCAACCCTTCTGCCCAGTCCCCTTTGGCCGACGCGAATTCAATCGCAACCTCCGCGATCTGCGCCATGAGGAGCGGCGAATTCAGCGCCTTGGCGATGCGGTCCGCTTCCGCGACGTGATGCGCCACTGACTCGGCGTTGGCGGTAAAGCAGGCAAGCACCGCCGTCGCGTGATGGGCAGCCCAGGCGAGCAGCAGTTCTCCGCTGGCTTCGGCGTTGCTCAAGACGCGCTGCGCCAGCGCGTTCCCCACGTTGGCTGGCCCGCTGTATGCGTAGAGCATGAGCAGCGCGCGCTCCACTCGTGCCCGCAATCCGAGATGTCCGAGCTTCTCGACCTTTTCGAGGGCGTCATGCACTTCCCGCTTTGCGGCATCGGGCCTGCCGAGCGCCATGAGAGCGAGCCCCTTGGTGACCTGTGCTCGCGTTTCGGCATCGGGTCTGCTCGCCGCGCGCGCGTGCGCGATGGCGGTGTCATAGTGCTCCAATGCGCGCTGCGCATGGCCGGACCAGAACGCGAGTAATCCAAGCCGATACTCGATTCTTGCCAGTGCGACCTCATTGCGTGACGAGGCGGCGACATCGCGCATGCGGAGCCAGAGTCCAAGGCACGTGTCGTATTCGCCGAGGCGCTGGCGGGCGCGGGCCAGACCTTCGACGAGGTCGGGGAGCAGGCCGACGATTTCCTCGCTGCCGACCTGCAACCGGTCGTACATGTCGAGCCCGAGCTGGAGGTAGCGAGCTGCCTCGCGATCGGCGCGCATGGCGAGGGCGTCGCAGCCCGCCTTGCGCAGATACTTCACGCTCTTGGCCGCCAACGCCGGCGTGCCAGCGCGGACGAGGTGGAAGGCCAGGCTGGTGGCATGACGTTCGGCCGCCTGGCCGAGATGGGTTTCGAGCCAGAGAGCGATGATGGCGTGAAGTTCGCGACGGCGGGCGGCGCCGACTTCCTCGTAGAGTGTTCGCTGCAGCAACGGGTGTGCGCAGTCGTAGAAGATGTCCGCCCCTTCCTCGGACTCGGTCACGATCGATGATCGTCGAACCTCCTCGACACCGGCAAGAAAGTCCCGGGCGGCGAGCCCGCTGGTCTCCCGCAGCAGCTCATGCGAGGCGCGGGCGCCGGCCACCGCGACCAGGTCGGCGATGGTACGACCAGCAGAGCCTAACGCATTGACGCGGTCGAGCAGGACTTCGCGGATCGTCGGCGGGACGTCGATGTCGTCCATGTCCCAGCCGACCCACCGGCCGCCATCGGTGCGCGACCGGCCGTGCATGATGAGGGTCTTCAGTGTTTCCTCGACGAAGAACGGGTTGCCGAGCGTTCGCTCGTGGAGGAAGGCGGCAAAGCCTGTCACCTGGGCGGCGTCGACGTTGAAGCGCTGGACGAGCAGCGCGACGATGTCCGCGCGATCGAGCGGGCCGATCTGGAGCTGCTCGAGAGCAGGCAGCGATCCCGCCACCTTTGCCATGGCGTGGATGGGGCTTGTCGCATCCGTCTCGAACGGATTGAACGCCGTAGCCACCATCAGGCGTGCTTCGGGCGTGTGTCGCAGGATGAAGTGCACCAGGGCGACCGACGAGGGGTCGGCCCAGTGGGCATTGTCGATTGCCAGCAGCAGCGGCGTCCTCGCGGTAAAGCGCGCGCGGAACTGCGCCGCGTGCCACCGGATCCGGGGCGTGGCGTCGCCGCCGTCGGCGAGCCGCGACAGTGCGGCCGCCGGAGTGCCTAACGCGGGGAGCACGACGGCCAGTTCGGCATCCGCTCCCCGCGTCAGGGAACGGACCGCCGCGGGATCGAGGCCGCGCACCAGTGGCGTCAGGGCGTCTGAGATGACCGCGTACGGGACGTTGGCGTCACCCTGGTAGGCCGAGGCGCGCACGACGTCGAATCCCTGCGACCTGGCTTCGGTGATCGTCGCTTCGAGGAGGCGTGTCTTCCCGACCCCGTGACCACCCGCCAGCACCCGACACGTGCACTCACCCTTCGAAGCGAGAACGAGGCCGCGTCGCATGATCTCGAGCTCGGCCTGTCGACCAACCATCGGCAGGCTCGTCCATGGTTCGGACATGGCTAGAAGGTCGAGCAACATGCTAGCGGGCGCTAGGGTACCGGGTGAGACTCCCCCAACGGGATCAGACCCCGTGAAGGAGTCTGACCCCACAAGGCTCAGGGATGGCGCGAGCCGACGGCACCACCAAACCCGATGTCGTAGCAGTCATCGATCGCGCGCAATGCCGCGTTGGCAATGATGGTCTGGCCGGCCGCGCTGGGGTGCACTCCGTCGAGGCTGATGTTCGGACCATAGGGCGTGCCAGTAGTCATCTGCGCCACGACGCTGTAGGGCGCCTTGTCCAGGCCATACAACACTTCCAGTTCGACGAAGGCGAAGCCGCGGGCTTCCGCCTGGGAACGAACGTGATCGCTCATCTGCACGAGTTGGGCGTCCACGATCGCTTCCTCGGCGGCGGTGAGGATGAGATCCTGGGCGTTCACGGCCCCTTCGAGACAGCTCAGGACTGAAGCGGGCAGGCCGGCGGCGCGCCGTCCAAGGCCGTTCGCGACCGCGGTGGGAACGACGAGGTTCGTAACGATGAGGTTCTGGTTTCCATCGCACGTGGCGCTGACTTCGACGTTGAACGCCGCCAGAAATGCTGCTCGATCCGCCCAGAGCTCATTGCCGCGCCGGAGGTTCGGCAACTGGGCGATCTCACGGCCGAGTCCAACCAGGAGCGCCTGTTTCGTAGCGCTCCCAATCTGGTCGAGTACCGCGCTGTACTGACCGGCCCAAACCGCGGAGGGAGTAAAGGTGGCGCCGGGGATGGCGATCCCCGACAGGACGTTCCGGATGTCGTTTATGCCAAGCTCCACGATGACGAACTTGGGGTTCTGGGAGAGCGCGGCCGACACCTGCGTCGCTCCTTCTGGCAGGAACCGGCGATAGAGCTGCGAGCTGTACGGATCGGTCCTGTCTTCGGGGCGCGTGTTAAGCGCCTCGGCGGTCAGTGCGCCCGGGATGGCGAGGTTCTGCGTGGGCAGGACGACGCCGGGCTCGTTAGGCGAGCATTGGACCGTGGCATCCGGCACGGTCACGGACTCCCCGCTGGTGCGCTTGAAAGAAATGAGTGGCGCCGAGAACGGCGCCCGGCACCCAGGGGCGCTGATCAGGGGCAGGACCGGCTCCCGGTGCATCATCCGGATCAGTTGCGCGACGTACGACATGTTCTGGCAGCTCGAGACGTTGCCATCGGAACAGGTACCGGCGCTGATGCTGGTCCCGACCACGAACAGCCGGTGGGCGAATCCGCGGCCCTCGGACTGGCTGGCGTCGGCATCCGGTTCCAAAGGAACCGGTGTGCTGCCTTCCGAGCAGGCGGTGAGGATCATGAACACCATTGCCGCTGGGACTGCGATGCTGCGTCGCATTGGATCTTCTCCGGTCACGGGTCTGGCGCGACACGGCGGTGTGTCGCATCGCGCAGGACCCAAGGTCGGCGCGAAGAAGGAACCGCCCCATCGGACGGATGACGTAGACGGGTAAGAACGATGACGTAGGGCGCGACGGCGTCAGCGAGTGGCATTCAACAGGGCGTTGGTGCAATGTTCTGGCGGCACTTGCGAGGAGACGCGATGGTTGCCGCGCACGGACAGGAAACGGTCTACACGGTGCTGGGAGCCGCCGCCAGGCGGCGCGGCGCGGCTGGGCTCTTCCTTCAGCTCGTGGTCAGTGTTGCGGCTACCACCGCGCTCCTGGTCGCCGTGCCTCAGTGGTGGTCGCTGGCATTCCTTTCCGGTTGGTCGGCGGCTTACGCGGGTTGGGGTCTGCTCGCGCGAGTGGCCGAGTCGCGCGAGGCGCCGGCGACGTCACTCAGCGTCACGCTCAAGTCGATCGCCGTGTTAGGCACCGTCCTGGCGATCGCCGGCGTCGTCGGGATCGGCCTGGCGCTCTACTCCGGCAACGCACGCGGCGTAAAGGAGCCGTGCGGTGTCAACGCGACCAGCAAGTACTGTCGCGCCATGCTGCACCCGGCGCAGGGTCAGGGCCCGATCAAGTAACGCTGCGAACGCGCTGAGTGAGCCGCAGTACACGTGCGGGCTCCGAGGCAGGAGCCCGCACTCACCAGTCGTCAGTACTTCACCACGCTGACGATGTTGCTGCCCGGCGGCGGTGGCTCGCTGGCCACGTGTACTTCATTGGCGTTCGGGGCGCCGCCTATGACCACCGCTGCGACATTGTTTGAACCTGCTGGCGCTCCAGTCGTGGAGCGCGCCGCCCAGGTGCGCACATCGACTGACTGCGCATTGTTGAGGAATACAGGATTCTGCAGAAAGACAGAGACTGTGTTGTACGATGCCGTGCCTGTCGATGCCCTGGCTCCGCCCTCAATCACGACGCCGGCTGGTGGCGGGGATCCTGGAACCGCCAGCCCCGTGTTGTTCCGGAACGTGCTTCTGTACGCCGCGAAGCTCACCGTATTGAACTGCACCGGCGCGACATCAGTCGCAATGCCAGCGGAGACGCCGCAACCGCTTTCGTTGTTGTCAAACTGATCACTTGTCGAAACGACCGTCACGGTTCCATTCGAAACGTTGTTGTTCGCGGCAAGACAGCCAAGCCGATTGTGGTGAATCCTGTTCCTCGCCATCGTCACGCTGATTACTGCACCTGTCGCCCCGGCCTGGTTGACGATCCGGACCCCCTGCCCCATCTGCAGGATGTTGTCGCGGATATCGCTGTCGAAGATTTCCGCGATGAGTACGCGGCCCGCCGAACCGGGCCCAAAGCTTCGCAGATCGATTCCCCGGCGGTTTCCGTGGACTACCACGTGCGATATCCGCACGCGGGAAGGGATGGCCGACTGAAAATCCGCCTCGATTGCCGCGACGCCTGCCGAGGCTTTTTGCACGGTCAGCCAGGAGATGCCATTCAACCCGCGGCCGACGCGGATCGCGCCCGTTTGCTGGCCGTCAGGACGCAGGTAGCTGCTGGCCGGCAATGCCGACGCATCGATTACAACCTTCGTCGGATCGCCCCCCTCACCCATCAACGACATATCCGCCTGCAACTCTAGCCGGCCGTTGTTTGGCCGCGTGGGGTCGAGGGCATAGTTGCCCGCCGCGAGCAGGACGGTTGCACCGATGTACGCCGTGTTATTGAGGGCGTCGTAAAGCTCGTTCGCGTCCCTGACCCGCACGACCGTGCCATATGCCGCCAGCGGGACGTGATCACCAAGCAGGCGGGGATTCGTAGCCGTGGGCGTGGTCTCGGCACAGCCACTTACGACCACGATCAGGGCGGTGACAACGGAAGCGGGGCGTGTTCGCATTACATCTCCTTCGGATAAAGTTGCCGTTCGATGACATCGTGGGCGGCAATCTTGCCGTGAGCCGTCAACTAACTGTCTCTTTGGCGTCTCATTCCGCTTCCGGGCGATTCGGGAGATCATCCGTCGAACCTCGCTGACGCCAAATTGCACTGTATACTTGGGTCGACCTGTCAGACGGGGTTCGCCCGTCGCACAACGCACTGATTCGGGCGGTAATGGCTCCAATTCGGCTCCGTGACCTGGGAGCGCTTTCGGTGACGACCGGTGAACCGGGTTCCGGCACGCTGGTCACGCAGCCTCGCCTGCTGGCCTTGCTGGCTTACCTGGTCGTCGCTCGTCCACACGGTCAGCATTCGCGCGACACGCTGATCGCGCTGCTTTGGCCGGAAGCGGATCAGGCTTCGGGACGGCAGGCGTTGCGGAACGCGCTCCACCGTCTGCGATTGGCACTGGGCGAGGGCGCCATCCTGTCCGTGGGCGAGAACTTTGTAACCGTTGCCCCGGGCACGATTACATCCGACGCGCTGGAGTTCGAGCGTGCCGTCTCCGACGGGCGATGGCAAGATGCCGTCACGTCATTCAATGCTCCGTTCCTCAACGGATTTCATGTCGATGGCGCCGTCGATTTTGCACTCTGGCTCGACAATGAACGATCCCGCCTGACGATGATGGCCGTGAACGCAGCACACTCGGCGATCGAAGAACGGATTGTCGCAGCTGATATGGCCGGAGCTATCCGAACGGCGGCTTTTGCCTGCGAACTGTCGCCTGACGACGAACGATCACTCCGTCGATACCTCCAGCTGTTGATGGACGCCGGCGATCATGCCGCGGCACGGCGCGTGTACGGCGTGTTCGCCGAACGACAGCGAGCTGAATACGACGCGGACCCGTCGCCGGAGACGAGAGCCGTACTGGACCGCGCTGCCGAGACCGCGTCCGCGAAACGTGACAGTCGTCAGGCACCCAGGGGAACGCACGAGACGTCGCCCGTTGCGACCGTATCGACACGCCAATCAGAGAATTTCCGTCGCAGTCGTTTCGGTGTCATCGCATCGGGTCTGGCGCTATTGCTGGCAGGGGTGGTCTGGTGGCGTCCGGCTGACTCGACTGACCCAGCGGCCGATACCGCTGCTATTGCTGCCGGGCTGGATGGCCGCTGGGGCGCTGATACTGCGTTGCTCCAACGGTATCTCCGCGGACGATCGCAGATCGTCAATCGCAAAGTGAGGGAGGCTCGAGAAACGTTCACGACATTGACACACGACGCACCGCACTACGCGCCGGGGTGGGCCGGACTCGCAGTTGCAGAGTTACATGCCGGCTTTACTCTCATGCCTCCGCGCGACGCAATCCCGAAAGCGATCGCTGCCGCTCGTCAGGCGATGGCCCTGGACACTTCGTTGTCCATGGCTCACGAGGCGCTCGTCGGCATCGAGATGTGGGGCAACTGGGACATGAAACGGACGAAGTCACGACTCGACATCGCCCTTGTGCTTCATCCGGGTGACGAACCACTGCTGAACATGTTGGCGACGTGGCACCGCTGGCGAGGCGAGTTCGATGTGTCCTTGTCGATCAAACACGCCAATGCCGCCTCTGAACCGCTGTCGGCCCGGTACAGCTACCAGGTGATGTCGAGTTTGTTCTTCGCGCATCGCTGTCGGGAGGCCGTGGATACCTATCGGCGCTATCCGCCGGAAATCCGTGAGGCTGCGGCCGATGGACCGTTATTGGCGTCCCTGCTGTGCGCCGGGGAACGCGATGATGTCGCGACGGAACTTCGCTCTCGAGCGACGGCCCAGCGCGACTCGACCGTCCTTTCCCTTTTCGTCGAGCCGCTGACGCCGGCGCGGAGGGATTCTGCAATCGAGGCGACGTTCCGTATTCGGCTGGATCGTCTCCACGCGATACGCCGCACAGCGTGGGTTCCCCCGGACGCGTTCATGGTGAATTACGCGCTCCGGCAGCATGAGGATTCCACATTGCTGTGGCTCGACGAGATGTTCGCCGAACGATCCATGATGTTGTACGTGGTTCCGTTCGATCCGCTCATGGACTTTCTACGCGCGAATCCGCGGTTCGATGCATTCCTGAACAGGTTGCCGTGGATCAACGATCTTCCAGGCTCTCAACACCACATCATCGATTCATTACGGCATGTAAGCCACAGGCGATGATGTCGTCCTCGACGGCTACTCCGATCTCAACGCATCGACCGGCTGGACCCGCGTTGCCGTCCATGCGGGAATCACACACGCCAGCGCCGCGACCACGAACAGCAGCAACGGCGCGAGCGCGAAAGTCATGGCGTCGTGCGCCGAAATGCCAACGAGGAGCGAACCGAGAAATCGTGTTGCCATCGCCGCAATGACGACGCCGCAGATAACGCCGGCGACGGTCGTCACCATCCCCTGCCGGAACACGAGGGCCAGGATCGTCGAACGACGCGCACCCAGCGCCGACCGGATACCAAACTCGCGCGCGCGACCGGCGACCGCATAAGCCAGCACGCCGTAGAGTCCCATCGATGAAAGCACGAGCGCGAGGGCGGCGAACGCGCCCATGAGAATCATCGCCAGCCGTTGTCGAGCCGCTTCGCCTTCCAGCACGGCCTGCATGGGCCGCGGCCGAAAGATTGGCAGCCGCGGGTCGAGCTCGCGTAGCACCTGGCGGATCGCGGGAAGCAACACCATCGCGTCGCCGGCCGTGTGAATCGCGAATTCGCCGCCAAAGCCGACCCGTTGACGCTCCGACAGATAGACCGTTGCATTTTTCTCCGCCATCACGCCGGGACGGACATCCCCAACGACACCGACCACTTCGAAGATCTCATCCGCACCGGATGATCCCGTGCCGAGTCGTACCCGGGCACCGAGCGGGCTCGCGCCGGGCCAGAATCGCCGCACCACGCTCTCACTCACGACGATTACCGGCGCAGAGCCCAGTCGATCGGCCGCATTGAACGCACGCCCGGCGCGCAGCGGAATGCCGAGCGCGTCGAAGAATCCGTCGGAGGCCGTTGCGTACTCGACGTTAGGTATATCGGTGTCATCGATCGTCCGCCCATCTACCTGAAAGCCAACCGTCATCAGGCCGCCGTTCCAGGGCGCCACCGCGGTGTACCCGGCCGCGAGCACTCCCTGCAGCTCGCGCACGCGTTCCACGAAGCTCTCGGTGAAACCGGCGCGCGTGTTCGCATCGTCATACCGACTGCCCGGCAGGTTGACGCGAAAGGTGATGGTACTGGCGTCGGCGCGATATCCAACGTCGGCGTTCACCAGCGTCACGAAGGTCCGGACGAGCAGACCGGCCCCAATGACGAGCACGACGGCCAGGGCCAGCTGCGCCGCCACCAGCACGCGCGTGCCACGTGCACCCGACCGTCCTTGCGACGACGTCCGGCTGCCCGTTTCCGCGAGCGCGTTGCGCGGATCGCCCGAGACGGCCGCCATGGCGGGCAAGAGACCGAATAGCAAACCGCAGAGCACTGACACGGCCGCGGCGAAGGCGAGAACAGCCGAATCAATCTGCACCTCACCAAGCGGCGGCAGCGACGACCCCGCGAACCCGACGACGGTTTCCTTCGTCATCACGGCCAGGAGGACTCCTAGAACGCCTCCGCTGACCGCGTAGACCACGCTCTCGGTGAGTAACTGCCGCATGAGCCGCCCCCGGCTGGCACCTAACGCGACGCGCAGGCTCACCTCGCGATGACGCCGCGTCGCCCGCGACAGGAACAGACCCGCGATGTTGACGCACGTCACGACCAGCACGAGCGCGGCGCCGGCCATCACGAGCAGCAGGACCGACTTCCCGCCATCGAGCATCGCAGTGTGGAGCGGGACGGGCCGAATCGCCCCGGCGGTCGCGAACTCCGGGTATTGGGACGCAACCCGCGACCGTACCAGCGCAAGTTCTGACGCGAACGCCTCCAGCGTTGCACCATCATGCAGCCGCACGACGCTGCGCCACACTCTCGCCCTGTTCGCCCGGGCGTTACGAAGAACGCCCGGAGTATTGAGCGGCAGCAATACGTCCGCCGTGAACGTCGGTCCAACGAACGTGCGAGGCAGCACGCCGACGACTCGGTAATCCCGGTCGTTGAGCTGGACCGTGCGCCCGACAATACCCGGGTCACCGGCGAACACGCGTTGCCAGATCGCATGCCCGAGCATAACGACAGGCTCGGCGCCAGCGGCGATGTCGTCGTCGAGGAACCGGCGGCCGAGTGCTGGTGCCACTCCAAGCACGTCGAAGAACGACAGCGACACCTGCGCCGACTGCCACGGCTCGGCAATCTGGCCGTCGGTGTAGGTTGCACCGCCGTAGTTGCCGAATTGCGCAACGCCGGTAACCGATCGGCTCGTATTCGACAGCTCGGCGAGTTCCACGGCCGATAATTTGTCGGTGTCGCTCGAGCCTACTGTCGGCGTGGTGTAGAGCCGATAGAGCGCGGCAGGGTCCCGATACGGCAGCGGCGCGATGAGCGTACGGCGGACGATCGAGAAGATCGTCGTGTTCGCGCCAATGCCGAGTGCCAGTGTCGCGAGGACGATGACGGCGAACGCCGGGGCGCGCCGCATCGAGCGGACTGCGAGCACAAGGTCGCTTCGGAGGTCGCCGAGTCGGTCGCTGCGCCGCTGATCAGCCTCGACTTGCCGGTCGATCGCTTCGCAGTAGCGACGCGTCGCCTCCACATTGCCGAATTCCGTCAACGCCCGTCGCCGAGCCTCGTCAGGGTCGAGACCCTCGCGCATGAGCGCCTGTGTCCGCATGTCGAGATCGAAACGGATCTCGTCGTCCACGTCGTCGCGGATGCGGTCAGCCGAACGTGGCAGGTGGAGAAACTTCCGGAGTCCTTGTCGCATCGGCGGCACTAGGCGGGATCGAGCACGGCGTAGAGTGCCGCTACGTATTCCTTCAGTTCACCGGACTGGTCCCGCAACTGCTTCCTGCCCGCCGGCGTCAGTTGGTAGAACTTGGCGCGGCGGTTGTTGTCGGAGACGCCCCACCAGGCCCGAACGAACTGACGTTTCTCGAGCCGGTGGAGCGCCTGGTACAGCGCGGCGCTTTCGATCGCGATTTTCCCGCCCGTCCGATCGCGCACGAACTGCGAGATCCCGTATCCGTGCATCGACTCCCACGCCAGGGTCCGCAGGACGAGGAGGTCGACCGTTCCGTGCATCAGGTCCAGTGCTGACAAAGGCCACTCCAGTAAGACGCTTATGTAAGCGTGTGACTAGAATGGCGACCCGCACCGGTGTCGTCAAGCTGCCGGGGTTGGGTCCCGGCACATCGCATCATCTCTGTACGGCCTTTCGTCCCAGGGCGCTTCCGTCGCCGAGTGCACCATCAACCTCCTCATCTCATCACTCCTCAACTCGTCACCGGCGCCAAATCAAGATTGTCCTAGGACACGCATACCACATCTCATTAGATCTCAGGCATGCTCAGCAGACGCGAAGCGGTTCGACGCAGCCTCCAGGTCCTCGGCGCCGGCGCACTCACCGGTTGCTTCGAGTTCGACTCCGAACCAGCCGGGCCGGAAAGCGACGTGTATCGCCTGCCGGCGCGTCCGGGGAATCCCACCTTCCTCGGCACGCCCGGCATCCAGTACTTCTCCAACGAGGACGTGGACGCGATGTACTACGTGCCGTCCACCGTCGATCGAACGAAACCGGTGCCGATGGTCGTGTTCCTCCACGGTGCGCTCAGAACCGTCGAATTCTTCATCAACGCGTTCGCACCCGGAGCTGAGGAAGCAGGAGTCATCGTACTGGCGCCGTTTTCGAACAACGGGACCTGGGACGCCATTCGCCACAACTTTGGCCCAGACCCGTTCCGCATCAATGCGGCGATGCAGTGGATCTTCGACCGCTGGAGCATCGATCCGCGGCGCATCGTCATGTCGGGTTTCTCCGATGGCGCCACGTATTCGCTGGCGATCGGCCGGGCCAACGGTGATTTCTTTTCACGGGTCGTGGCCTACTCACCCGGCTTCATCATCGAGGTCTCGGAATTCGGAGATCCGCCGATCCTCATCACGCATGGCCGAGGCGACCAGGTGCTGACCTTCGAGGTCACGAGTGAACTCATCGTGCCCGACCTGATCCAGCGCGGTTACCAGGTCGACTTCCGTCCGTTCGACGGACCGCACGCGGTCCTGCTGAGCGCCGCCAACGAGGTCATGAGCGACCTCACCGCCACGGCGTAATCGTCAAGCAGCGCTGCGCTGCCTGACTTGTCGAACGTACTGGCCGGGCGGTACACCCACGGCCTTCTTGAACATTCGGTTCAGGTGACTCTGGTCGCAGAAGCCGCAGGCATAGGCCACGTCGGCAATGTTTCCACCGGCACACAACATCGCCTGGGCCCGATTGACGCGCAGTTGAACGAGGTACGCGTACGGTGGAACGCCCATTACGCGACGGAAGACGCGAATCAGGTGAAAGAGCGTCATCCCGCATTCGTCCGCCACCATCGACAACCGCACATGCTGGGCAAAACGCGCCTGGAGGAGCGCGCGCGCTTTCTCGGCGACTTCGAGATGCAGCGGCGGCATCGGCTCCCGGTGCTCCCGGAACGCGCCATGCCTGGCCGCGAGGGAACGCAAACCTTCGATGAGCCGAGACTCGGCGGTCGCACGCCAGTCGCCGGCCATGAGCGGCAGGTGCGCCTTCCGTAACGTGCTCGCCAACTCGCGATCCTCGATGACCGGCGTACGAAAGAGCGGCGTACGGTCGTCGTCACCGCCCGGTAACACCGCGATCTCCCGCATGAACGCCCGCGAGGGATAAATCATCCGATACGTGTACCCTCGGCTGCCTAACGCTTCGGCGCCGTGGACTTCACCGGGCGAAAAGGCCAGGATGGAACCGGCGCGAGCGATCCATTCACCGCGATGCGTGAGTAGTCGCGTCGATCCCGATTCGACGACGCCGATGGCGAACGTGTCGTGAAAGTGCGGGGGGAAGCGCTGGATGAAATGCCGCGCGCGGAGGGCATCGAACCGGCCACAGGAGAGGTCGATCCGGGCGACCTCCGTTTCGGAGGCGAGTGAGTCCGCTGGCCGTTCAGTCATGCGCCGGTCGGTTGACTGGTCGCAACGGCGACCTGGTGGTGATCCCGGAAGAATTTTCCAAAAGCGTCCGCGCCTCTCACAAACATGGATTCTCCAGAATGTTGCCTAAATATCGGCGCATCATGCAGTTATTCGAAGGGGCCGATGTGTCGTTCTGTCACCACAGGGTCGCGGCGGCGCGGCCCTTGCTGGACCTTGCACTCAGGGACAACAGGCACGGGGATCATGGGCCGCAAGTCAGGATCGACCCCGCTCGAACGTGCACGGTCAGTGCTGCTCGACTTCCCGGGAGTCGAGGAGGCACCGTGTTATGGGACACCGGGATTCCGCGTCGTCGGGAAGTTTCTCGCGCGTCTGCGCGAGGACGGCGAAACATTGATCGTGAAGTGCGGGTTTGTCGAGCGCGATCTCCGCATGCAACAAGATCCGGACACGTTCTTCACAACCGATCACTATCGGGCGCATCCGTCGGTGCTGGTCAACCTGCGGAACGTACGAATCGCGGACCTGCACGACCTGGTCGAAGCCGCGTGGCGACTGTCGGCGCCGCGGCGACTCGTCAGGCAGCTGGATGAACGGTTGGGCCACGCACGTGTGGCCAAATCCAGGCAGGCCTGACGCCGATCGCCATCACGACCGGTTCGACCTGCGACGGGTCAGCTTTCGGTGAGCGCCTTTCGATCAGTGTGGTCCAGCGCGTCCACGACGTGCCGAGGACGGCTGGCAAGCCATGGCAACCAGAACAGGATCATGGCGAGTATCGCCAGCGCGACCATGAAGACGACGCGTAACGGCCATGACCCCAGCAAGTCGATAAGGGTTGGCTGGCCGGGATTGGACCGGCCGAGGTAGCCGTAGTTGAGTTCGAGCGCGGCATCCAGCGCGAAGACGGGGATCGCGTACGTGAGTCCGGCGAGTATCGCGAGTCGCAGGTCGCGCCACGCGGGCCGGAATGCGCGCACGGTCACCGCGTAAATGCCGGATCCGACCACGAACAGATGGTAGACCCAGAAGGCCCAGAACCCGAGCGTTGATGGCCCGCCGGCGAGATCGGGCGTGACGAGGGCCTGGCTACTGAGCGCAACGCCCCAGAAGTATGCCAGCGCGTGCACGTTGCGCGACGGACGTGCGAACTCGAGTGCCGCGATGATGGCGACGATGTCGCAGAGCTGGAGCGGCAGCGAGTTTCTGAGGCCGATGCCCTGCGTGACGTTGTCGTAGACCTGATAGCCGATCCAGAATGCGGCAATGAGGCCGGCCATCGTCGCTTCCATCCGGCGCCTGGGCGTCGCATGCAGGCTTCGTCCCGCCAGACAAAGCGCGGCGATGGCTATCGTCAGCGCGACAACCGATGCCAGGTGCAGGGTACCAAATGATTCGAAGTCAGTCACGATTTCGAGGAGGCCCCGTCAGTCCTGGCACTGGTTGTCGTCAGGCAGAACCTGTCAGTCCTGCAATGGGCGGTTCAGTTCCGTGCGATACAACGACGGGTCGTTGCCGGTCTCGGGCCCCGCGGTGTACACCTCCCACAGGTCGCCGATCGGGGCGTGGCCATGCTGCGTGAGCCAGGCATCGAACTCGCCCCAGGCGGGAGCGAGTCCGTCGTAGTCGCCCCGGTACGTCGTCCGCGCGACCTTTGACGCAGGCAACTGACCGGGCTTCACGCGGCCCTCCGCCTTGACTTCGCCCGAGACCGGCACGCCGATCTCGAAGTCGAAGACGGCGGGATCCATGCGCAGGTGATGGGAGAACCATGGACCAGCGGGCTTGATTCCCTGCGACTTGAGGGTGGACATCAGTTCGTTGTAGCCCGGGCCCATTTCTTCCTGGATCCTGTTTCGAGGGATCGTCAGGTGGATGACGGCGGTCTTCAGGGCGCCCGTCTGCTCGATTCGAGGTTCGTCGATCATTTTTTACTCGCGGAAAGAGGAAGGCTGAAGGCGGAAGTCGGAGTGGTGCCAGCCGGCGTCAACCTCGGTTCTGGGCTGACAGGTATTCGTCAAGTCGCTCGTAGCCGGTGGTCATTCCCTCCTTCATGCCGGTGCCGAGTGCGGTGTCGCGAGCTTCCTTCGACGGATAGCGAATGGTCATGACGAGCGTGGTTTGCCCCTCGACCTCGGTGAACTCCATGGTGTTGGTCGACACTGGCCACGGTTCGCCCCACGATTCCGTGCTCACGATGCGCGACGGTGGATCGATCTCCTTGTTCACGCCGGTAATCGTCATGCCGGTGCCTCCAGGCTTGCTCCACGTATAGCGGAATTCACCGCCGGGACGAAGGTCGTTGGTGCACTCGGACATGGTCCAGCCATACGGGCCCATCCAGTGGGGCATATGTGCGCAGCTCGTGTGCGCTTCAAAAACGAGGTGGCGAGGCGCATCGAAGACGCGGGTGACCACGACGTCGGTGTCGCTGGGAGTCGTGAACGTGGTGACGTGCTTATTTGCGGCGGGCATTTTTTCTCCTTTCACTGGCCTTGAGTTGTGTGAGGTAGACGTCGAGTCGCTGATAGCTCTCATCCCAGAACTGCCTGAAGTCGCTGGTCCATTCCGCGACCTCCTTGAGCGGCGCCGCCTCCAGCCGACACGGTCGCCATTGCGCATCCCTGCCCCTCGCGATGAGGCCGGCCTTTTCCAGCACGCGCAGGTGCTTCGAGATAGCAGGTCCGCTCATGGAGAACGGCTCCGATAGCTCCTTTACTGTCGCTTCCCCCGACGCCAACCGTGCGAGGATTGCTCGACGCGTGGGATCAGCGAGGGCGGCGAACGTCTGGCTTAGTCGATCGAACGATTCTGTCATGCTATCTAACCGTTTGGTTATCTAACTCTTTGGTTAAATACGATTTCGCAGTGGGCCTTGTCAAGGGGCGATTTCGCGGGTGGGGCTTGAACGCGGATAGCACAGGAACACACGGAGGGACGCTGGTACTGCATTGGTGAAGACCTGGGCACCACGCGAAACGTCGTACGTTCCGGGAGGCGGTGGTGCCCAGGTCTGCACGAATGTAGT
>CAMPKM010000017.1 GCA_946887155.1 uncultured Gemmatimonadota bacterium | reverse complement strand
CCCACGCACCGGGCGGCAACTGGGTTTCGCTCCACCCGTGGCCGCGCAGGTCAGGCGCAATCGCCCGGTAGCCGGCCCTGCCTAACGCCGGCAGCACGTCGCGAAAGTTGTACGCCGACGCTCCCCAGCCGTGCAGCAGCATGATCGCCGCACCGTCCGGCGGGCCCGCCTCGACCAGCCGGACGCGTTCGCCGCCGGAAATGATCTCCCGCGCGGTGACCTCGGCATCATCCGCCGGATACGGGAGCAACGTGGCGGCTTGCACTCTGACATCCGCCATCCTCCATCCGCCTCCTCTATACCACTTCGATGGGTCGACCCATCAACCTGGCGATCAGACCGAGGCGGAACGTCACGTCACTCCATCGATCCTCGCCTTCGGCGCCGGCATCGAGCGGAAACATCGCCCACACGTCGGGATTCGTGCTTGCTGGTTTCGCCGATCCGCGGTGCGGGTGCCACACGAAATCCCGATCGCGATCGTCGAGGAAGCGGTCGAAAAGGCTCAACCACGAGTCATTGCGCCGCAGGAAGCCGAGTCGGGCCATCAGCTCGAGCCAGGTCAATGCGAAGGGTACGTCAGCGTCGGCGACGTTTCGGCTGGAAAGTGGATCGCCCAGGACGAGATGTGGCTGTTCGACAATGTGCGCACCGACCTGCTGGAACGCTTCCTGTCGCGGCAGGGGCTGGGAGATGTACTTCAGCAGCCTGTTGACCTGCGGGTGATTCTCGCTCCGGAAGAGTGGCATGTGCGCCACCATCGTCAGCACGTGCATCGAAGGCGGCGTCGCCTCGGCGGCGAGCACCTGGCGGTTGCCGACGCGCACCCACGGCCGTTCAGCCAACGGTGACGTC
This sequence comes from uncultured Gemmatimonadota bacterium, assembly GCA_946887155.1. The sequence goes on along the minus strand of CAMPKM010000017.1, from coordinate 16,351 downwards.
AGGTACGAATCCAGGCGCGCCATGATTCTGAGCGCGGCCCCCCGGAGTCGCGGATCCCGTTCGTACCCGGCATGTGCGAGCGCCGCGGCGGCCGCTTCGCGCAGGATGACGCGCGAGCGACGGATCAGGTCCGGGTCACCCCCAGCCGCCTCGCGGTATTCGTAGAGCTGATCCTCGTCATTGTCTTCGGCGAGCAGTCGGAAGAGAACTCGTCGAGCGCGGATCAGGGGCGGCGACTCTCGATCCCATCCGTACTCCAGCAGGCGACGGTAAGCCGGAATCGTTCCGACGTCGGTCAGGTTGGCGCCCACTTCGGGAACGCGAAGCATGGCGCCGCCCCAGGACCCGTCTCCACCCTGCGCCATCGCGATCCGGAGCGCCGGTGGAAACGCCAGCGACAGCTTCCGATACACCTCCCGATCGCCAGACAGCCCAGCTACCTCTATAATGGCTCGATACTGTAACGCAGATGACGCGTTGTTCAGGAGCCAGCCGAGTGGAAACTGCACCGCGGCAGAGTCGATGGACCCCGTGGTGGCGTCGGCCGAGCCTTCTGGCGAGAGCGGGATCGTCACGCCGGTTTGATTGGGTTAAGTACAGTCGAGACAATGTTTTACGACCAACTCTGCAGGACGCAGCGTCTCGGGCGCTAAGGATACCTCTTTTCCCACCCTCCGCTAGACCATCGAGTTCGGGGTCAGACCCGGGGTCAGACCCCGGGTCTGACCCCGGGTCTGACCCCGAACTTGAACGCTCGCACGCGGGCTTGAGGCTCCGACGCTCGACATCATTTGAGTCACTAGCCACTTTTCTACCTGAGACCATTAGCGCGCGAGGCAGGAGGTAGTGTGAAGAATCTGGTGAATACAGCGTTGGTCCTCGCGACGACGCTCATGTCGGCCACGGGCATCCAGGCGCAGGCGGTGGACTCTGTCCGTGGCCCTGAGGTCGGCACGAGAGTACGAGTCTTCGCGCCCGAACTCCGGACCGACCGTTATGTGGGGCGGATCAAGTCACTCGACACGTCGGTGATGGTGCTCGATACCGGCGAAGTGCGCACCGTGTTAGGCATGGAATCCGGGCCCGTGCTGGTCGATGAATTCCGCCGGGTAACGATCCGACTGTCGACGATCGAACACCTCGAGGTCAGCAGCGGGCGCACGGTGCGCAGCGCCATGGCGCGCGGGATGATCTTCGGTGCGCTGATCGGCGGCGTCCTCTTCGGCCTCGGCAACATGCCCGAGGTGAATCCCGACGCCAACGACTTCATGCGTGGCGTGCCGGTCGGGTTGATCGTCGGGTCGCTCGGTGGCGCGGCCGTCGGGTTCGGCGTGGGCGGGGAAGCCTGGCGGCCTGCCCGGATACCCCGTTAGGCGCCCGTCCGGATCTGCCTGGCGGCGTCCAGCGCGATGCGCAGGTCCCGGGACAGGGCCCGCGCTTCCTGCGTAGCGCTCGTGGAATCGTTGATCGCCGACTGAACGCCGGCTGACCCCAGCGCGAGCAAGTCCAGCCGCATGCTCTGCAGCAGCAGGTTGGCGTTCTCGATCTGCTCCCTGAGTCCGTCGCGCCGCTTCGTCAGGTCATTGATTGTGTCGCGCTGCCGCTCGAGCATCTCGATCCGGCGGTCGCGCTCCGCGGATTCGGGCCGGTTCCGGGCCTCGGTGAGTGACGCGTCTACCGATGCGACGGCGTCGATCGGCGCGGCGCGTTCCAGTCCGTGCAGCGCCTGGGCCAGTGATGACACCCGTTCGGCGAGCGCGTCGAGCGTCGGACCGACGTCGGGAATCATCTCGCGGTCAGCTGGGCCAAGCTTCGCGAGGGCGTCCTGCGCGGCGGCGCGATCCATGGCCGCGCGGCGCACGTGTTCGCCGTACGGACCGGCGAGGACGTCGGCGGGCGCCAGCTGGCGCGCGAGCTCGTGCGCCGAAGGTGGCCGACCGGTTCTCGGTTCGGCGCTGCCACCGCTCGCCAGCTGCTTCGCGGCCTGCGGTCCGAACACCTCGTTCATCCGGATCCCGTCAGCCCAGAGCGAACCGGCACGCCTCAACATCCCCAATCCAATGAACGCCGTCGGGAACAACGCCCACGGGAACCCGGGCGAAAACATCACGTTGATCGTGGCCAGCATCGCGACCAGTCCACCGTTCTTCGCGAGTGCGCGCCGGAATTCCCTGATCCGGTTGACGCGCGAAGATATGCCCACTGGCGCTTCGCGACCCCATTCGCGACGCGCGTCCTGCCACGACTCCGGCATGAATGACGGCACCGGAGGGCGGTCGCCGTGCGGATCTTCCGGGGCACTTCTTCTGGCCAGTGCGGGGAGATGCCGGTCGCGAGGCGCCTCCGCGCGATCCCGTGGCGACGACAGGCGGGGGAGCCTGACGGGTGCCTCGTCAGGCAGGGGCGGGCGCAGTGGCCGAGGCAGCGGTGGTGGCGCCGGCACGGCCGGACGTTTCCACGCGGCGGATGCGTGAACTTCTCCCGGCGAGATCGTCGACGCATTGCGCCTTCCGCCCGGCGCCCTTTCCGACAGATCGTCGAGCGACAAGGCATCGAGTGCATCGCGGAACTCGGAGGCATCACGCCAGCGCTGGTGCGGCTTTTTCGCCAGTGTCCGTTCGATCAGCGCCGCGAATTTCTGAGGAACGCCTGGTCGCACCGTGCTGAGCGGTCGCAGCGGATCGCTCAGGTGTTTCATCAGCATGGCGGGCGTGTTCGTTGCCTTGAACGGGAGCTCGCCGGCCAGCATCTGGTAGCCGACACACGCCAGCGAATACAGGTCGCTGCGCCCGTCGATCTCGCCTTCACCCATCGCCTGCTCGGGGGACATGTACGCCGGCGTGCCGACGGCGGTGCCCGTGACCGTGAGTCTCGAATCGCCTTCGATGGCCCGGGCAATTCCGAAGTCGGTGACGATCGGCCGATTCGTCAGGCGGTCGATGAGGATGTTGTCCGGCTTGATGTCCCGGTGGATGATGCCGCGCGCATGCGCATAGGCGAGCGCGTCGGCAACCTCGCGCAGGATTCGTCGCACTTCCGCGTAGGGGGGTTGAGGCTCGCGGGAGAGACGCGCGGCCAGGCTTTCGCCGTCGACGAGTCCCATGACGAACCAGACCAGGCCATCGCGGTCGTCGACCGAATAAATCGGGACGATGTTCGGATGGTTGAGCTGCGCAGCCGTTTCCGCCTCGCGGAGGAATCGCGTCCGGACCTCGTCTCGGTATGCCAGGTCCGGCGGCAGCACCTTGATGGCCACGAAGCGGCGCAGCTTGACGTCGCGGCATCGGTAGACGACGCCCATCCCGCCTCGACCGACCTCGGCGTCGATTTCGTACCCTTCACCAAAGGCGGTGACGGCGCGGGCGCGAAGGGTGTCGCTCATCGGGACTGGCCGGGCCTCAGCGGCGCCCGATCCCGGACTCGCGGTTTCCGCCCTTCAGCTTCGACATTTCGTCGGCGACGTACATCGCGTTGTCCACTTCGCTGGCCAGTTCGCGGGCGCGTTCGGCAACGAGCGTGATCTGCTGCAACGTCTGGCTGCCGGCTTTCAGCTTGATCACGTCGAGACGCATGTTCTCCAGCGCCAGGAGGCAACTTTCGAGCCGTTCGCGGGAACGTTCCCGGCGCGACTCGAGATCGGCGACTGCGCGGCGCTGTCGCTTGAGGTGAGCAAGGCGACGCACCCGCTCCTCACTCGCGCGCTGATCGAACGGATTTGCCTGTGCCTCGAGCGCGGTGATTTCCGACTCGACTTCGGCCGCTGCACCCGGCGAGACCTCGCGGTCGAGGGTGGCGACATTCGCGGCCAGGGATTCGATGTTCTCGTACAACGCGTTGGCGGTGGCGGGCACGTCCGCCGCGACCTGCTTGTCGCGCTTGGACAATGTCGCCACCCAACGAAGGATGTCATCGCGGTGACTGGATGCCTTGCGCACCGAAGGACTCTGCAATCCCGCACGCCGCACCGCGTCAGGCGCGGCGAGCCGGCCCTGCCTGGGCGCGGCCGCCATGGAGGAATACGTACCGCTCGGCGTGCGCACGCCCTTCATCTGGCTTCGCGCCCGGACCTCGGCGGCCTTGTTCTTGTCCCAGAGCGCGCGGACGTTGTCGAACCATTCGGCGACGACGTCGAAGAACATCCGGTCCCGCGGCTCGCGCAGCACGTCGTGCCAGTCGTAATCCTCGCTCCACAGCTTGGCGTACTGGAACGCCATGTACACGCTCCAGATGGCCGTGAAGAAGACCAGGCTCACGCCGAAGAGGATCGACGACACGATCATGACGGAGTTCACGATCACGTACGGCCCGAGCTTCTTGCGGAATTTGACCACCGGGGGCGCGTACCAGCGCGACTGCTCTTCGCGCGACACGCCCGCGGGGGCCCAGTCATCGTCCACTGCCGGAGCCGGTGCACGCGTCGCGCGCGAGGCCCGGACCGGCGGGGCCGAGGGCGCGTCAGGCAGCGCGGGAACGTTTCCGCTTTCGAGCGCCGCGGCCAGGGCGTCCGCGCTCGGGAAACGGAGGTCCGGATCCTTTTCCAGGAGCAGCATGACCGCGCGTTCCAGGTCCGGCGGCACGCCGCGGCGTCGCTGGATGATCGGTTCCGGGCGTTCCGACAGGTGCTTCACGAGGAGGGCCGGCGTGCTCGGCGCCTCGAAGGGCGGGTCGCCCACCAGCATCTGGTAGCCGACGACGCCTAACGAATAGAGGTCGCTGCGTCCGTCGATCTGGCGGTCACCGGTCGATTGCTCGGGCGACATGTAGGCCGGTGTGCCGATCGCCATCCCGGTGGCCGTCAGCCGCGAATCGGCGCCTTCCGTGACGGCCCGGGCGATACCGAAATCCGTCACCAGCACGCGGCCGTCGCCATTCTGGATCAGGATGTTGTCCGGCTTGATGTCGCGATGGACCACGCCCCGCTCGTGTGCATACGCCAGCGCGTGCGCCACTTCGAGCAGGATGCGGCGCGCTTCACCCGGCGACAGCGCGCCGTTCGCGTGAATCCGGACGGCCAGGTTTTCCCCCTCGACCAGCGCCATCACGAAATAGACGATGCCGTCCCGTTCATCGACGCTGTAGATCGGCACGATGTTCGGGTGGCTCAGCTGGGCGGCGGTCTCAGCCTCACGGAGGAATCGCGTACGGATTTCGGCGCGAAAGGCCAGTTCCGGCGGGAGCACCTTGATGGCGACGGTCCGCTTGAGGCGCCGATCCTTGGCCTTGTAGACGATACCCATCCCGCCGCGGCCGATTTCGCGGTCGAGTTCGTAGGTCGCAGCGAGAACTCGCTCGACGTGTGCTCGAAGGTCTGGGTCTGACTGAGGACCGACTGGCTCGGGCACGCGGTGGGCCTGGCTGGGTACGACGACGGGGCAGTCGAGTAGTGTAGCACTCATGTAGTGCAGCGTAAAGCGAAATCCGTTGTGCGGTTACGGGCTCGAATCGGGGAAAAGGAAACAAAAACGGGGTCAGACGCCGTTCCTGAATCCTGACGGACCATGGTGAACCCACCCGAAATGGCGTCTGACCCCGTTTTTTTCGGAAATGGCGTCTGACCCCGTTTACGGGGCCGCCAGATCGGCCTGCCACACTACGTCACATTGGCCCGTAAAAGTTGCAATCACAGCCACCTTGGCGTAATTCAGCAGCCCGAGAAGTGCGTGAGGTATACCCACCCGTAATGGAGTCGACTTCCCGGTGGGAAGGCTGCGTGATGCAGAGCGCACGCGCGGCAACGGGTGGACATCAGTTGAGGACATGACCTTGGCAGAGCGACAGACGCTGCCGGTTCTCCCGCTTCGGGGGACGGTGATCTTCCCTGGCCTGACGGCGCCCATTGCGGCGGGGCGCCCTGGAACCCTGCGCGCCATTGAATCGGCGCTCAAGGGCGACCGGCTCGTGTTCGCCGTCGCACAGCGTGACAACACCGACGAACCTGCGCCGGAAATCCTGTATTCCATGGGTGTCATCGCCAGGATCGGACAGATCCAGCGCGGACTCGGTGGCGTCCAGCTGCTCCTCCAGGGCGAACAGCGCGCCACATCCCTGCAGTACACCCAGGGCGACGGCTTCCTCAGCGCTGTCGTTATGCCGACCGAAGAGATGGCGCCGCTCTCCGAGTCGGATGCGGCGTTCGAAGCCCTCCACAAGGAAACCCGCGAGCGCGCCGGCGAACTTGGCGAAAAGCGTGGCTTGCCCGAGGAAGTCGTGCATCAGGTGCTCGACGCCGTCGAGGAGCCAGGCCGCTTCGCCGATCTCGTCGCCGGCTACATCGAGCTGACCGTTCCCGAGAAACAGGGACTGCTCGAGACGCTGAGCGTCGAGGAACGCCTGCGCCGCGTGCTGGTCCACGTCCAGCGCCAGATCGGGATGCTCGAGGCGCAGGAAGAAATCAAGTCGCAGGTCCAGGAGGAACTGGGCGAACGCCAGCGCGAAATGTTCCTGCGCGAGCAGATGAAGGCGATCCAGAAGGAGCTTGGCGACGACGACCAGTCGCGCGAAGTCGAGGAACTGCGCGACAAGCTGACGAAGCTCGACCTGCCCAAGGAAGCGCGGGTGGAAGTCGAGCGCGAACTTGGCCGCCTGGAGCGCACCGGGCGAGAATCGATGGAAGCGCAGGTGATCCGCACCTACCTCGAGTGGATCGCCGAGCTCCCGTGGAGCACCCGGTCCGACGACATGCTCGACCTGAATCGCGCGTCGGAGATCATGGAGGAGGACCACTACGGCCTGCAGGACGTGAAGGACCGCATCCTGGAGTACCTCGCGGTCCGGCAGCTTCGCGCCCGCCAACTGGCCGAAGAGGTCGAAAAAACCGGCGAATTCCCGGCCTTCAAGGTGAAGGCACCCAAGGATGATGCGACGCCGGCACTCGGCGGCAACGGCGACGACGACCGCCCGATCACCGACGCGCGCGAGGCGAAGGCCCGCGCGATGGCCAAGGGTCCGATCCTGCTCTTCATCGGTCCGCCCGGCGTCGGCAAGACGTCGATCGCCAAGTCGATCGCCCGCTCGTTAGGCCGCGAGTATGTCCGTGTCTCACTGGGCGGCGCCCGCGACGAGGCGGACATCCGCGGGCACCGGCGCACGTACGTCGGCGCCATGCCGGGCCGCATCATCCAGGGCATGAAGCAGGCCGGCACCAAGAACCCGGTCTTCCTGCTCGACGAAGTCGACAAGCTCGGGGTGTCGTTCCAGGGCGATCCCTCGGCGGCGCTGCTCGAGGTGCTCGACCCGGCGCAGAACGACTCGTTCACCGATCACTACCTCGGCATCCCGTTCGACCTGAGCGAGGTCCTGTTCATCGCGACGGCGAACTTCGTCCAGAACATCCCGGGCCCGCTGCTCGACCGGATGGAGATGGTCGACTTCTCGGGCTATACCGAACGCGAGAAGGCGGAAATAGCCAAGAAGTACCTGATCCCGCGCCAGCTCGAGGAGAATGGCCTCGGCGACAAGGGCATCTCGTTCACCGACGATGCCGTGGCGAGCATCGTCGCGAACTACACGCGCGAAAGCGGTGTGCGCCAGCTCGAACGTCAGGTTGGCGCGGTCTGCCGGAAAGTGGCCCGCCGTGTCGCCACCGGCAGCGACGGCATTCTGAGCGATCGCCGCATCGATGCCGCCGAGGTGCGTGAGTTGTTAGGCAGGCCGAAAGTCCATCCGGAACATGCAGCCGAGCAGAACGAGGTCGGCATCGCCACGGGCATGTACTACACGCCTGTGGGCGGCGACATCATGTTCGTCGAAGCCTCGATCCGCCGCCGCGAGGCGCCGGCGTCCACCGAAGACGGCGAGACACCGTCGCGCATGCAGGCCGCGCCGATGTCGCTCATCCTCACCGGCCAGCTCGGTGAAGTCATGAAGGAGAGCGCCCGCGCGGCGCTCACCTACGCCACGAACAACGCGACCGCGCTCGGCATCCACGGCTACCGCCTGGATGGCGCGATGGAAGCACACATCCACGTGCCGGCCGGCGCGATCCCCAAGGACGGGCCGTCGGCGGGTATCGCCATCGCTACCGCCCTGGTTTCGGAGATGTCGGGACGTCCGGTTCGCCGCGACGTCGCCATGACCGGTGAGATCACGCTGCGCGGACGCGTGCTGCCGATCGGTGGGCTCAAGGAGAAAGTGCTGGGCGCTCACCGCGCCGGGATCAAGCACATCATCCTGCCAGCCGAGAATGAGGCCGACCTGGAAGACGTGCCTGAGGAAGTGCGGTCGCAGCTCAAGTTCCACCCGGTGTCGACGCTGCCGGAGGTCCTGCGCATCGCCATGACCGATGAAATGGCGCGCGACCAGGAGCCGGTGGACGAGCAAATCCCGGCGGGCGTAGGCTGAGCGACCGTTTCGACACGGAAATGGGGTCAGGCTCGTAATGGGGTCTGACCCCATTTTCCGTTCATGCGCTTCGCAGCGATATCCACGTCGATCGCGGTAGGCTTCGAAACACTTCGCGCCAATCCGCTCCGTACGATCCTGTCGACACTCGGCGTCATTATCGGCGTCAGTGCCCTGGTGGCGGTCCTCTCGGTGGGCGACGGGCTCGAACGCTCGGTCAGGAGCCAGATCGAGCAGACGACGGACCTGCAGTCGGTGTCCGTTGCGGCCCGGACACGCGAGGTGATCGACGGCCAGTCGTTTCCCATCGCGTCGCCGGCCGTACTCACCGTCGACGACGCGCGCGGCATCCACGCGCTCGCCAGCGTGAAATCGGTCGTGTTGCGAGCCGAGTCGTACGCCGAGGTCAGAAGCATGTCCGGCGATGCCCGGAGAATGGCGCTGGTCATGGTGGAGCTGGCGCTCGGCGACTCCTCGCGGCTCAGGGCGTCCATGGGCCGTCTGCCCAGCGAACAAGAAGGTTCCGGTTCGGCGGGGGTGGTCGCGATCTCGATGGACCTCGCCCGGGCGCTGGCGCGGGATTCGAACGCGGCGTCGCTCGTCGGCGACTCCATATCGTTAGGCGGCGTGCCGGCGCTGGTGACCGGGGTGCTCGAGCCCCAGACTGTGCCGGTGGTCCCGTTCGGGTCGCGCCGGCGGTCGCAGGCGGATTACCGGGTCCTCGCCCCGCTGCGGTTTGCCTCGACGACGACGACGCCTGGCCAGCCGCCGGTGATCATCGCGGTGGCGTCGAGCGTGGAGCAGACGCAGCCGCTCCAGCAGAGAATCGAGCAGTATTTTGCGTCACGCGACTCCGCATGGGCGCGGCGTTATCTCGTCTCGACCAACGAGCGCCGCCTGGAGCAGCTATCACGTGGAATCCTGATGTTCAAGCTGTTCATGGGCGCCATCACGGGCATTTCCCTGCTGGTCGGCGGGATCGGCATCATGAACGTGCTGCTGTCGTCGGTCACCGAGCGCACGCGCGAGATCGGGATCAGGAAGGCAGCGGGAGCCCGCGACCGGGACATCCTGCGCCAGTTCCTGGCCGAGTCGGTCACGATCTGCTCGCTGGGAAGCCTGATCGGATTGGCGTTAGGCGTCTCGGGGGCCTATGCGATCACGGCGCTGATACGGACGTTCTCGGATGCGCCCGCGCTCTACGCGTCCATTTCGTGGAGCACGGTGATGGTTGCCGCCATCGCAGCGGTCGTGGTGGGCCTTACATTCGGCACCTACCCGGCCCGCCGCGCGGCGAGGTTGAGCCCGATCGACGCGATCCGGCACGAGTAGACAGGCGTCCGGTCTTCGCCATCGCGCCAAAGAGTGCGAGGAGCGGATTGCAGAAACAGGCGCAGCGTGCAGAATTCAGCCTCTACCGCTGTCCGATCCTGCCTGTCCGGCTCCCGGAGGATTCTGTGCGTCGCCTTTCGCTGATGGTCCTGTCCAGTTTGATCGCCTCCAGCGCCGTCCAGGCGCAGGCGACCCCACCGGAAGTCCTGGCGCGGGCTCGCGCGATCCACGACCGGGTGATCACGCTCGATACGCACGACGATATCAGTCCGGCCAACTTCACCGCCGAACGGAACTACACACAGCGCCTGTCGACGCAAGTCAACATCCCGAAGATGGTCGAAGGGGGACTCGATGTCTCCTTCATGGTTGTCTACGTCGGTCAACAGCAGGATTTCACCCCCGAAGGGTACAAGCGGGCCTACGACCAGGCGATCGAGAAGTTCGAGGCCATACACCGGCTGACGGAGACCATCGCGCCCGACAAGATCGGGCTCGCGTTGACCCCGGCCGACGTCCGCCGGATCGCGGCATCCGGCCGCAAGGTCGCCATGATCGGCATCGAGAATGCCTACCCGTTAGGCGAGGACCTGAAGAACATCAAGGCGTTCTACGATCGCGGCGGCCGGTACCTCTCCCTGGCGCACAACGGGCACTCGCAATGGTCGGACTCGAACACCGGAGAGGCCCAGGGCTTCAAATGGAACGGCCTCTCGCCGCTCGGCCGGCAGGCGATTGCCGAGATGAACCGCGTCGGCATGATGATCGACATCTCGCACCCGTCGAAGCAGTCCTCGATGCAGACCTTCGAGCTGAGCAAGGCCCCTGTCATCGCGTCGCATTCCGCCGTTCGCGCGTTATGCAACCACTCGCGCAACATGGATGACGAACAGCTCCTGGCGTTGAAGAAGAACCGTGGCGTGATCCAGGTGGTCGCGTTTGCCTCGTACGTGAAGTGCGACCCGGCACCGGCCGAACGCGCGCCGGCCATCGCGGCACTGTACACCGAGTTCGGCATTCCGACGGCAGGCGCCGGGCGTGGCGCGGGACGCGGCGGTGCGGCCGGGGGAGCCGGCGCGGCTCGCGGTGGTGGCGGCGGACGGGGCGGACGTGGTGCGGCCCAGGCGGCGATCGACTCCCTGCCCCCCGAACGACGCGCCGCATTCAACGACCGGCTCGCGGATATCGATCGCCAGTATCCGGCGCCTGCTCGCGCGACCGTGGCGGACTTCGTCAACCACATCGACTACGCCGTGAAACTGATCGGCATCGACTACGTCGGCATCAGCTCCGACTTTGACGGGGGTGGCGGCGTCGAAGGCTGGAACGGGGCCGAAGAAACGTTCAACGTCACGCTGGAGCTGGTGAAGCGCGGCTACACCGAGGAACAGATCGCGAAACTCTGGAGCGGAAACCTCCTTCGCGTCATGGAGGAGGTGCAGAAGCGGGCGCGTTAGGCGGACGGAAGACGGCAGGCCTGGGAACAGCCCCCAGCTCAACGCGTGATACGTCGCAACGTCCCGGCGGGAGACAATTCGAAGAGCGGGATGTGTACCGTTTCCCAGGGGGCGACGGGCTGGGGCGATATACGTGGCGAAACAGCTGACGGCACCGGCACCTGAAACGGGTCGGACGCCAGCAGGTTCACCGTGTAACCCAGGTCGGCGAGCGAGGCAATCGAAATCGCCGACAGGGGCATGACATTGTCCGATTCGACGAAGCCCGTCATGACCTCGCGATCGAATGTGGCTTCACGCCAGTGGACTTCCGCCGTGCCCGGCCCGCCGGTGTTTTCCGCCGGCACACGTCCATCGCTGCAGCCGCTGAACCCGCCGGCAGTCAGGCATTGCGACGCCGCCTCCGGACCGACAAAGCGAGGATCGGACGTCCCGATGCCGGCGAGCCTCTCCTGCGACCGCCAGAGCGTCCCGATGCCGATGACGTGAAGCAATTCGTGGAGCACCACCGAAGGGAGCCTGCCGTTCGACGACAGGCTCTCGATGTCGTCCGAGTCGAACCGCATGAGGCCAATCAGCGGGAAGCCGCTTTGCGTGCGCAGGATACACGGGCCGGCTGACGCCAGGACTTTTCCGACGCCATCGATGGGAACGACCATCGCGAAGACGATCAGGTCGTCGACGGTTTCGTTGACGGCACCCACACCCTGAATGCCGCAACGCGAGACATCGAAATTCAGCACGGGGACGTTGCTGACGTCACCGACGATACTCGCCTGGAGGCGATCGACGGCGGCGGCGAAAGCGGCCTGCACTTGTGGATTGACCACCGGTCCCACGAACCGGATTTCGGGAGAAAATTCGGAGCGGATCCGGGCGGCAATTTCGGCGCGCAGCGAACCGGCGGTGGCGATCAGCTGTTGCGATCCGCCGAACCGGCCCAGTCGCCAGGAGATGCCTGCCGCGACTCCGTTGTCGTCAGTGATGGTCGATGCCGGTGCGACCTCACCGCCTCCTTTCGCGACCGACAGGTCGATGCCGATACCGCTTACCGGATTGCCGTAGCGGTCGAGGACGCGCAGCATGAACGCGCCGCTGAGAAAATCACCGGCGAGACCGTCCAGGGGATTCGTACCCGTCGTCAGCGTGGCCGGTACGTCGGCGACACCAGTCAGCGTTATGCGAGCCGGTGGCGCCGAACCGGCAACGATGGTGAGTTCGTTGACACCGGCAATGGTGTCCAGCGTCCACGCACCCACCGGTGTCGCGCCCTCCGCCGTCCGAACCGGGGCGTTGGCGATCGTGCCGTTGCCCCGCGTGACCGTGATCGTGACGGGGATGTTGGCGAGTGCTTCACCACGAAAGTTCCGCACGACGAACGTCGGTGCGGTCGTCACCGTCGTGCCAACGGTGAAATCGGGATTGGTCGATGTCGATGGCTCGATGACCACGGGCGCCGTCGCACTCGTCGGCTCATCACGGCAGGCCAGCAGGCCGATCGCGGGCGCCAGGCGGACGAGCACCGCCAGGCCAGACCTAACGAATCGCTGACCTGCGCCCACGCAGTACTCCCCAGGAATCAAGCCGCACGGGCAGCGGTTCCGTGCCGCCTAGAAAGTACTCGGTGTACCGTGATTCAGGTGGGGACAGGGGATCAGCGAGGCGACCCGTCACGCGATCGAGCTCGGCTGACGTGACGCCCGGTGGCGGCCGCCAGAGCAGGCCTCGGCTCGCCCCTGCCCCACGCGCGATCATCTGCGCCCAGATCGGCGCCGCCAGTGAGCCGCCCGCCGCACCGGGTGTAATCGTCTTCGGACGGTCGAAGCCGATCCAGACACCGGCGACGATATCGGGCGTCATGCCGACGAACCATACGTTGGTATTGTCATTGGTCGTGCCGGTCTTGCCCGCGACGAGGATGCTGTCGGGCACCGCGTTGCGCACGGACGTCGCCGTTCCGCGATCCACGACGTCCCGCAGCATGTCGCGGACGATGTACGCCACCGCCGGATCGAGCACGGGCCGTGGCGCGACCATCGGGTTCTGCCAGACCGTCTCGCCGGCCGCATCCTCGATCCTCGTTATGAACCTCGGTTCAACGCGCGCGCCAAGGTTGGCGATGGCGGCATATGCCGCCACCAGGTCCAACGGCTGGACGACCGATGCACCAATCGCACTGGATGGATACGGCGCGATGTCGGAGTCGAGTCCCATCTCGTGCGCCAGCGCCGAGACCGTGTCCATGCCTACTTGCAGAGCGAGCTGGATCGCCACGGGATTTCTGGAGCGCGTCAGCGCCGTACGCATCGTGAGCGCGCCCAGGAACTCGCCGTCGGAATTCTGTGGCCGATACATGCTCCCGCCAGCCTGCGGAATCGCCAGCGCCGTGTCGGCAACCATCGCGCTCGGCAGCATGCTGTCGGCGACCGCGGATGCGTAGACGAATACCTTGAACGCTGACCCGGGCTGTCGCTTGGCGTCGATCGCGCGATTGAACGGTGCGGCGGCGTAATCCCGGCCGCCAACGAGCGCACGCACATCGCCCGTGAACGGATCCAACGCCACGACCGCACCCTGCAGGTAGTCGGCGGGATTGGACTGCTGTCGAGCGTTGCGCCCGCTACGGGACGAAGACGGTCGCCGGTTCGCCCAGATGGGGTGCGCGTATCCGGGGCGCTGCTCGATTTCGTTCAGGCCATCGACGAGCGCGGTGGTGGCCGCTCGCTGGAGCGCCGGGTCGAGCGTCGTGCGGATCCGGTACCCGCCGTCCCGGACAGGGATACCGGCGCGCTCGGCCTGGACGCGCACCACGTCGACGAACCACGGCGACGGCGCGCTGTATCCGGCGTTAGGCGCGACCTCGATCGGTTCCGCCTTCGCGGCCGCCGCCTCATCAGTCGTGATGAAACCCTGGTCGGCCATGACCGAGAGCACGAGGTCGCGACGCTCTTTGGCCCGTTCCGGCCGATTGATCGGATCGAAGAGCGCCGGACCGTTGATGACGGCCGCCATCATCGCCGCTTCGGAGAGGCTCAGCCTCGCCGCGGACTTCCCGAAATAGTGACGCGCGGCGGCCTCGATGCCGTACCAGCGATGCCCGAAGTGGATCTGGTTGAGGTACGCCTCGAGGATCTGCTCCTTGGAGTAGTGCCGTTCCATCTCCCGCGCCGCGTTCTGCTCGCGGAGCTTGCGCCCCAGGCTGACGTCCGACCGGTCGATGATGGTCGGGTGCATGTTGCCGACCAGTTGCTGGGTGATCGTGCTCGCGCCGCGCGGGTCGCCACGGATGGCATCCTTGATCGCGCCGGCAATGCCGACGAGGTCGACGCCGTCATGCTGGTAGAATCGCTGGTCTTCGATGGCGACGAACGCCTGCGGGACGTACCTCGGAAGAGAGGCGAATGGGACGCTGGTCCGGAATTCTTCGCCGACTTCGCCGATGAACGAGCCGTCGCGCGCCAGGACGATCGATGACTGCGGCGGCTTGATGATCTGCCAGGGCTGGACGGTGTCGCCGCGTTGCGTCGTGCCCTGGGCCGGGATCGCTCCGGAAAAACCCAGCGAAAGGACTACGACGGCTATCGGGAAACGGAGAACCTTCATCGAGCTGGGCACGGTCAGAGGCGCAGGAACTCAATGTACACTTGCGAAGGTCACCGTTCCGTCCGCCGTGCGTTTGTGACTTGGCGCACTCGGCGCCACGAGCAACTACCTGGATGGGGCGAACTGCTTGAAGTCGCGATATGCCAAAGAGCCGAGCTGCCGAAAGAGCGCTAATTGCCGAAGAGCGCCAATTGCCTGGAGCGCGAACTGCCGAAGAGCTCTAACTGCCAAAGAGCGCCAACTGCGAAAGAGCGCGAACTGCCGAGGGGCGCGAACTGCGTCGTTCGGAAGTTCGCGCCCCTATCGGAAGTCCGCGCCGTTTGGCAGTCCGCGCCCTTCGCACTTAGTCCCTTTGCCAAAAACCGCCAAAGACAACCCACCCGGGGGTGTTGCCGCCCCGTGGTGCGCCCCACAGGTTCTGGCCAATGCTTCGTTCGCTAACGATCGCGATTGCCCAACTCCACCCGCACAAGGGTGATTACCGCGCCAACCTGACGCGCCTTCGCGACATCTTCGCGCAGGTGCGGATGCTGTCGCCGCATCCGCAGGTCCTGCATTTCCCCGAGACGGTCCTGAGCGGGTATTTCGTGGAAGGCGGCGTGCGCGACGTGGCGGTCACCGCGGGGACGCTGGCCCGCGACCTGGATCAGGCATACGCGGACGGTCCACGTGACGATCGCGCGCGTCGTCCGCTCGACGTGGTGGTCGGCTTCTACGAAAGGTGGCGCGATACGCTATACAACAGCGCCGCGTACGTCCGGTTAGGTGACGGTGCCGCCCGGATCCTCCACGTCCACCGCAAGAACTTCCTGCCGACGTACGGGCTGTTTGACGAAGAACGATTCGTCGAGCGCGGCCATGCGCTGCGGGGGTTCGAGACGCCGTTTGGACGCGCGGCAATCCTTATCTGCGAAGACGCGTGGCACAGCATAACGGGGACCGTTGCCGCGCTCGATGACGCGCAACTGATCTTCGTCTGTGCCGCAGCGCCCGCGCGCGGCCTGCAGTCGAAAGAGGGCGTCCCGGGTCCGGGAAGCGTGGCGCGTTGGGAACGCCTGGTGCGTGACATGGCGGACGAACATGGCGTATTCGTTTCGCTGGCCAACCTGGCCGGCAGCGAGGGCGGCAAGGTGTTCGCGGGCGGGTCGTGCGTGGCTGGTCCGCGGGGTGACGTGCGCGTTCGCGCGCCGGCGTTCGACGAAGCGATCGTCACGTTGACGATCGACCTCGGCGACATCACCCGGGCGCGAGCGGATATGCCACTTATCTCCGACCTGCGCACGGCGCTGCCTCACTTGCGCCGCACGCTGGACGCAGTCGAAGCCAAGCAACCGTTCGTGGCGCCGTACGATCTCGCCGAATCGGACGGCCGGCCGCGGGGGGCCCCCCCCGAATCGGAATTTGGCGCCAAACCCGTCGACAACCATCATCGAGGCAACGGGGGCGTCATCATTCCAGCGCACCACGTCGCGCGCGATGCCCATGGCTGCCCGCCACCGCTCGATATCGACGCCGAGATGGTGGAGGAATGGCTCATCCGCTTCCTCCGCGATGAACTCGGCCGGCGCGGGTTCGCCAAGGCCGTCGTAGGGCTGTCGGGTGGCGTCGACTCCGCCGTG
>CAMPKM010000016.1 GCA_946887155.1 uncultured Gemmatimonadota bacterium | reverse complement strand
CGCACCCGGGACACGCATGAGCACGAATCAACGCATGGGCAATACCACCCGCACGATCGAGGAATCGCGCGAGCGCTGGTCCATTCCGTGGATGGATCACCTGCAACAGGACCTGCGCTACGCGGTACGCGGACTGCGGCGCTCCCCGGGCTTCACGTTTGGCGTCATGGCGACGCTCGCCCTCGGAATCGGCGCGAACGCGGCCATGTTCGGCGTCGTCGACCGGCTCATGTTCCGGCCGTATCCACTGCTTCGCGATCCCGGCACCGTCCACCGTGTGTACCTGCAATGGACTGAGCGCGATGCGCGGCGGACCGGCATCGGGTTCGAGTACAAGCGCTACCTCGACTTGCAGGGCTGGACCAGCGCGTTCTCGACGTTTGCCGCGTTTTTCCCGACGACGGAACCCGTCGGCATCGGGGCGGCGACCAGCGAGCGCCAGATCGCCGCCGTCAGCGCGACGTATTTCGACTTCTTCGATGCCCGGCCAGCGTTAGGCAGGTTTTTCACGCCTGACGAGGACACCACGCCGGTGGGGGCACCCGTCGTCGTCCTCAGCCATGGGTTCTGGCAGAGCGATTTCGGCGGGCTGCCGGACGTCATCGGGAAGCCGCTCCAGATCGGCAACGTCTCCTACACGATCATCGGCGTAGCGCCGGACGAGTTCACGGGCGTGACCGAGGGCCGGCCGCGCGAGGCCTTCGTTCCGATCACGACGTGGGCCGGCAACCAGCCCGGCGCTGACGGACGGACCTACTACTCGCAGTACTCGTGGGGCTGGATGGAGATGATGGTGCGACGGCGTGACGAGGTCAGTGTCGAGGCAGCATCCGCGGACCTGACCAACGCCTATGTCCGGAGCTGGAACCTCGAGCGTGAAACGTTCACGCAACTCGCACCGGCCGACGTCGCGAAGCCGCAGGCGATAGCCGGCCCGCTCAAGACTGCTGCCGGCCCGAATGCGGGTCTCGAGGCGCGGACCGCGATCTGGGTAACCGGGGTGACACTCATCGTCCTCCTCATCGCCTGCTTCAACGTGGCGAACCTCTTCCTGGGGCGGGCGCTTCGCCGCCGGCGTGAGGTCGCACTCCGGCTGGCACTCGGCGTGCGGCGCTCGCGGCTCGTCGCGCAGACCATGACCGAGAGCCTGGTCGTCGCCGCCATTGGCTGTGCGTCAGGGCTCCTTGTTGCGCAGGTCGGCGGGAAGGTCATGGGTTCGCTCTTCCTGCCGGCTTGGGAACGCTTTTCAATCCTCGGCGACACGCGTACGCTGCTGGTCGCCCTCGCCGCGGCGGTGATTGCGGCGCTGATTACCGGTGTGGTGCCGGCGGTGCTCGCCACGAAGGCGGACCTGGCCAATTCGCTGAAGGCCGGCGTCCGTGAGGGGACCTATCACCGGTCGCGAACGCGAACGGCCCTCCTCATCGCCCAGGGCGCGCTATCGGTATTGCTGCTGGTCGGGGCGGGGCTGTTCGTGCGAAGCCTGAACCGGGTGCGCGACATGCGATTGGGATTCGATACCGAACAACTCCTGATGGTCCGATACGACCTGCGCGGCGCGACCGTCGATGACAGCGGCACCATGGCGTTGCGGCGCCGCATGCTGGAGACGGCGCAAACACTTCCGGGCGTGGAAAAGGCGGCGTTGGTGAGCAGCGTTCCCTTCTGGAGCACGGCGTCGACCAGGCTGTCCGTTCCGGGAATCGACTCGGTGCAGCGCCTGGGTCGCTTCACGTACCAGCAGGGGAGCGCCGACTACTTCGCCACGATGGGAACGCGCATCGTGCGCGGTCGCGCCTTCGGGCCCGATGATCGCGCCGGCGCGGCGAGGGTCGCCGTCGTCAGCGAGGGGATGGCGGCCACGATCTGGCCCGGCCAGGACGCGTTAGGCAGGTGCATGCGCGTCGGGGCGGACACCATGCCCTGCACGACGATCATCGGCATCGCCGAAAATGCAGTGCAGAACAGCCTCACCGACGACACGCAGTTGTTCCGCTACTACCTGCCGCTGGAGCAGTTCCGTCCGTTGTCCGCGGGCTTCGTGATGGTGAGGACCCGGGGGGCTCCGACCCGCGAACAGGAAGCGATCAGGATCGCGCTGCAGCGCCTGATGCCGGGTGAAGGGTACGTGACCACGCTGCCGCTCGGCGATCGTATCGGCGACCAGCAGCGTTCATGGGAAATCGGGGCGAAGATGTTCGTCGCCCTTGGTGGGCTGGCGCTCGTGGTCGCCGCGATCGGACTCTACGCGGTGATCGGCTACAACGTGACGCAGCGCATGCACGAACTCGGCGTCCGCATTGCGCTGGGGGCCAGGTCAACGGACGTCGTCCGGTTGATCGTGAACCAGGGGGTGGGTTTCGCGCTCGCCGGGGTGCTCGTGGGCGGCACGCTTGCGTTCTTTGCCGCGCGGTGGCTCCAGCCTTTGCTGTTCAGGCAGACGGCTCGCGATCCGATCGTGTTTGGAGTGGTGGCCGTCCTCCTGCTGGCCGTCGCGGCGGTGGCCAGCCTGGTCCCGGCCGTCCGCGCCACGCGCGCCGACCCGAACAGCACGTTGCGCGCCGACTGAAACGGGGTCAGACGCCGTTCTGGCTGGAAACGGGGTCAGACGCCGTTCTGACCGCGGGCAACGGTTTGCCTTCTTACAGAGTCTAAGGGGAGACTCTGGAGGAGACTGATGGCTGAATCGTTGCCGGTGGTCAAGGGAACGCTCGACGTGCTGGTGCTGAAGGCCCTGAGCTGGGCGCCGATGCACGGGTTCGAGGTCACCACGTGGCTCGAGGACCGCTCCGGCGGTTCGCTCGACGTGGAGGACTCGGCACTCTACCAGGCGTTCTATCGGCTCGAGGAGCGTTCGTACGTCTCTGCCGAGTGGGGCGTGACGGAAAACAACCGGCGCGCGCGCTACTACCGGATCACGTCCGCCGGCAAGGCGCACCTGCGCGCGCAAACCGCCCAGTGGCTTCGCTATGCGGCGACGGTGAGTGACATCCTCTCGACGCCGGCGAGGTCGCGCTGATGCCGTTCGTGCGTCCCGGCATTCGGCGGCTGTTCGACCTGATGTTGCGACGCCCGGACGTGTCATCGCGTGACGTCGGCGCCGAGGTATCGCTGCATCTCGAGTTGCGAGTAGAGCAACTCGTCAGGCGGGGGCTGAACGAAGACGACGCGCGGCGCGAGGCGGAGCGCCGCTTTGGACCAATCAAGCACGCCATACCCGAACTCGAATCGTTTGCGCACCGGAGGGATCGACGGATGACGTCTCGTGACTGGCTGGACAGTGTCGCCCAGGATGTACGCTACGCCCTGCGCGGGCTCAGGCGCGAACCGTCATTCACCGCGTTCGCGATCGTCACACTCGCGTTAGGTATCGGCGCGAATTCCGCCATGTACGGCGTGGTGGACCGGTTGCTGCTGCGGGGGCCCGATCACGTCGTGGATGCCGGGCAACTGGTTCGATTCACGACGACGGTCCGGCGGACCTCGGGTGGCGAGGCTACGTACGCGTCCGCCGGGTACGTGTTGTACGACAACCTCCGGACACTTTCGTCTTTCGACGGCGTCGCCGCGTACACAGACCGTTCGTTCAGTCTGGGGAGGGGCCGCGACGCGCGATCGATCAGCGGCGGCGCGGCGACGGCGGGATTCTTCGGACTGCTCGGCGTCAGGCCGGCGCTGGGGCGGTTCTTCACGCCTGACGAGGACGACACCCGAAGCCCGGCGAACGTCGTCGTGCTTGGCGAGGCGCTGTGGCGCAGCCAGTTCGCGTCTGACCGCGCGATCCTTGGCAGGACCATCACGCTCAACCAGGAGACGTATACCGTCGTCGGCGTCGCGCCTCGCGGGTTCACCGGGGTGGAACTAGCGCGCATCGACGTCTGGATCCCGATGTCGGTCGAAAGTGAAGGCCGGGTGTCCAACTGGCCGAGGTCCTGGAACGGGCAGTGGCTGCGCGTGGTCGGCCGGCTCAAGGCCGGCGTGAGCTACTCGATGGCGGCGGAAGAAGCGACGCGGGTCCATCGCGCGACGTATGACGGACCTCCCACACGGACCATCGCGCAGGCTCGTATCGGAGTGACCCCCATCCGCTACACGGACGAGGGGAAGGAATCGACCGAAGCCTCGGTAGCGCGCTGGCTGATGGGCGTGACCATGGTGGTGCTGCTGATCGCGTGCTCGAACGTTGCCAACCTGCTTCTCGCGCGCGCGATTCGCCGCCGCGGGGAGGTCGGCGTGAGAATGGCGCTCGGAGCAGGGCGCGCCCGCCTCGCGCGCCTGTTCGTCACGGAAAGCCTGCTGGTCGCGGCGTTAGGTGGCGTGGTCTCGATGCTGGTGGCCGTGGTCATCGCGACATACGTACGGCAGTCATTGCTGACGAACATCGAATGGACCGCGTCCCCGGTCAACGGACGCATCATGATGGTAGCGCTCGTGGTAACGCTTCTGGTTGGCCTGATTACGGGCGTGGCGCCGGCCGCTCATGCGGCCCGCGGCTCCCTGCATCAGGTTATTCAGCGCGGTCGGGCGCAGGGCAGGCGGCTCGGAGTCGGTGCGTGGCCGACCATTCTGCAGGCAACGTTGACCGCGTGCCTGCTGATCGGCGCCGGCCTCTTCGTGCGCAGCCTGCATCGCGCACGCACGGCGCCGCTCGGTTTCGAGTCGGAACGCGTATTGGTGTCCGCGGTGTCGTTCACGAACATCGCCGATACGACTCGCGAGGGGCGATCGGAGGCCCGAGCGAGAGAGAACGAGACGTTGCGACGCGCACTCGGTCGCTTGCAGGGGCATTCAGGCGTCGAGCGTGCTGCCATCGCGGTCGGTTCGCCGTTTGGGAACTCCTTCGGTGTGAACCTGTTCATACCGGGTTTCGACAGCGTCCCCAAGCTTCCTGGCGGGGGACCGTACATCGCCGCGGTCAGCGCCGATTACTTCAGCACCGTGGGGACGAAGCTTCTGCGCGGGAGGACCTTCGGCCCCACGGAGGGCGATGGAACCGAGCCCGTCACCATCGTGAATGAGACCATGGCCAGGACATTGTGGCCGCGGCAGGACGCGTTGTCGCGCTGTATCCGGATCGGCGCGGATACGGCGCCGTGTGCACTGGTCGTCGGCATCGTGGAAGATGCGCGCCGGTATGATCTGCGCGAGCCACCGTCGATGCAGTACTACATTCCGCTGGGGCAGGAGCGCCAGTTCAGCGGCTCGGTGCTCATGATCCGTCCGCGGTCCACACCGGCGATGTTTCTGCCGACCGCTGTCCGCCTCATCAACGACACGGATGCGTCGATCGAGCGCACCGCGGCGTGGCCCATCCGTGAGCGGATCGATCCACTGCTGCGCCCCTGGAAACTGGGCGCCACCGTCTTCACGCTCGGGGGCGTTCTGGCGCTCCTCGTCGCCGTGCTGGGCCTCTACAGCGTGATGTCGTACTCGGTGGCGCAGCGCACGCACGAGATGGGGGTTCGCATTGCGTTAGGCGCGCGGACCCTGTCCATCGTCGGCATGATAGTCCGGCAGGGCATGATCACGGCGGCCGCGGGCATCGCGGCCGGCGTCATGATCGCGGTGTTCGCCGGGCAGCAGATCCGGGACCTGCTGTTCGACACAGCACCTAACGATGGCACGGTCATCGGCGCGGCCACGGCTATCCTGCTCGCCTCGGCCATGCTGGCGTCACTGTGGCCGGCGTGGAAAGCCGGGCGGGTGGATCCGATGCGGGCCCTGAAAAGCGATTGATTGACGATTGACGATTGACGATTGGCGATTGGCGATCGGGATGGCGGTGCCAGTATCAGTACTCGGTATTCAGTGCCCAGTGCCAACAACCAATTGGCAATACCAATAACCAATAGGCTGACTCCCTCAGGACTCACAGTATTTCTTCAAGCGCTCAGCCGTCTCCATCACCTCGTCCAGCTGGGCGTCAGGGTGTATGAGACAGAACCGCAATACCGTCCGCCCGCGGACTTGCGTCGACGTCACCATCGCGAAGCCGTCAGCGGTCAGGCCTTCCACCGCTCGCTCGACCAGCGCGTTGCGCTCGGCGATTGACAGCTCCGGCCGGCGGGGCGCGAACGTCACCACCGCCAGCTGCGCGGGCGTGACGACTTCCCACGCCGCATCGGCGCGGAGCGCGCGTTCGACCACTTCCGCCAGCTCGATGCCCCGGTCGATGGTGTGGCGAAACGCGGCGAGGCCGAAAATCCGCAGCGACATCCACAGCTTCAGGGCGCGGAACGACCGCGTGAGCTGGATCCCGTGTTCATAGAACACGACCTCACGTTCCGCCATGCGGCCGACGTCGTGCAGGTAGGACGCATTGTCTTCAGGATGGACCGCGAACGCCTGATGCAGGTGGCGCATGTCGCGCACGAGGATGCAACCGATCTCGAACGGCTGGAACAGCCACTTGTGCGGGTCGAGGGCAATCGAGTCGGCGAGGTGCAGTCCGCGCAACGCGGACCGCCCGCGATCGGTGAAGGCCGCCGCGGCGCCGTAGGCCCCGTCGACGTGCAGCCACATGTCGTGCGTCCTGCATAACGCGGAGATCTCCTCGAGCGGATCGACCGCGCCCGTGTTGGTGGTGCCGGCGCTGGCGACCACGCAGAAGGGCCGCTTGCCGGCCCGGCGGTCGTCGACGATGGCGCGCTCGAGCAGCTTGATGTCGAGCCGGAGATGGTCGTCCACGGGAACGGAACGCACCTGCGACGCGGCAAAGCCGAGCACGCGCAGTCCTTTCGCGACCGAGCTGTGCGCCTGGTCGCTCAGGTAGATGATGGCATCCGGGTCGGGACCGCCCAACTTGACCGCACGCGCCGTGGCCAGTCCGGAGAGGTTGGCCATGGACCCACCGCTGACGAACAAGCCGCCTGCACCATCCGGGAAGCCGCACGTCTTTCGCAGCAGCTCGATCGTTTGCAACTCGACCGCGCCCGGGCCTGACGCCGCAAGCCAGTGTCCCGCGAAGACATTGAAGCCTGACGAGAGCGCGTCGGCCATCGCGCCGACGAAGCTTCCGGGGCCGGGCACGAACGCGTAAAAGCGTGGATGATCCACGGTCGTGATCGCACCCATGACATCGCGTTCTACGAGCGTGAGGACGTCCTGCTCGGACGCCGGAGCATCGGAAAACGCTCCCAGGCGCGCGTCCAGATCGACGCGTGGGATCTGGGTCGAGACGCGTCGGTCGCGGAGATGCTCGATGTGGTCAACGATGACGTCGACAACGCGATGGCCGAACGCGCGCATCGCGTCGGGGGACAACTGCAGGGTAGGGTCAGAGGGCATCGGGGAAGACTAATCCTGGGGAATCGGGAATCGTGGGGCGGGAATTGGGAATCGGGAATCGGGAATCGGGAATCGGGAATCGGAATTCATTCCTCGATCACCGAGGCATTCCTGGGCGATCTGGCCTTAGCCAGCAGCCGCTTCTCGCTTCCCGCTTCTCGCTTCTCGCTTCTCGCTTCTCGCTTCCCGCTTCCCGCTTCTCGCTTCTCGCTTCTCGCTTCTCGCTTCTCGCTTCCGTCTGCCCTGTGCGTTTAAAACGGATCGTCGGGGAGCTTGACGAATGGCTTGCGCTGTTCTTTCGCGCCGTCGAGATGGAGCATGGCCAGGCCAACGCCGGCGGCACCCTGCATCAGACCCGTCTGGGCCACGAGCAAATCCGGTCGCACCCGGTGCTCCGCCTGGATCCACTTGAAGCCGTCGCCTTCCGTCGTTGCGCGCTCGAGGGTGTCGTGCCCGATCTCCTCGGCGTACTCCAGGTGCCGTTTTTCCTTGCTTCGGCGGTAGAGGCCGAGGAAGAATTCGGAGACGCCGCAATTGCCGCAGCACTGGCTGATGTTGTTCCAGAAGCCGGGGGACCGCTCCGGGACTTTCATGGACTGAATGCCCAGCGCGAGTTCGTTCACCCGCTGCTCCCACTGGGGATTACCCGTCGTGGCGCCGAGTGCGCGATACAGTCGCGCCGTGCCCGCCGGGCCATGGCACCAGCTCAGGTAGAAGATTTTTTCATTGCCGGGTGCGCTGTGATAGATCATCCGGCCACCCTCAGGGGTGCTCGTCGTGATCGACTGCAGGTAACGCTCGCCGGCCAGCGCGGCATCGAGGTGGCCCTTGTAGGGCGTGGTTCCGCTCAGGCGAGCCAGGAAGTACGAAACGCCGGCCGTGCCATGCGAGAAGTTGGGATAATTCCGCGGCATCTGCGGCGAGACGAGCCACGTGCGTTTATCATCATCGATGAGTTGCGAACTAGCCACGAGACGGTCGCCGGCTTTGGCGGCCAGTTCGTTGGTGTCGAACTCCTTGGTATCCCGGCGGAGCGCCAGCAACGCAAGTCCGATCCCCGCGCTCCCGGAAATGATGTCGGTGCTGTCGTTCCATTCGACGCCGGGTCCGGTGCGCTTCGCGGAACGATTGATCAGCGCCAGAACCTTGCGCACGCCCGCCTGGTATCGCTCGTCCTTCGTGGCGCGAAACGCGTGCGCGAGGACGACGCCGGTACCGGCCAGTCCGGTGTACAGTCCCATGGGTCGGTCGCTCGCCTCGTCAGGCACGGACGCCAGAAGGAAGTCCGCGCCGCCTCGCGCCATCCGCAACGCGTCGGCATCTCCCGTCGCGTTATGCAGCTCGAGGTAGAAGAGGACGATCCCGGCCATGCCGTTGTAGAGGTCCGGCGAGATGCCCTTTGGGGCAGTGGGGTCCGCGGGCCAGGTAATGCCGTCCGGTACCACCTGCGCCGATTGCGCGATCCAGCGCTCTGCCTTGAGTGCCGCCGCCAGCCATGGCCGGGTGGCCTGGTATGTGCGGTCGATCCGCGCAAAAACCTCGAGGAGCGAGGGCGCGGCGAGGAATGACGCGGAAGCCGCCAGG
Source organism: uncultured Gemmatimonadota bacterium (assembly GCA_946887155.1). Next base: position 8,346 of record CAMPKM010000016.1, on the reverse strand, counting down.
CCATGCCTGATGGCGGTGCGGCGATTGGGATGCTGGATCACGGCGTCTGCCTTGCTGCTGAGACCCTTCGAACTTGACCAGTGGGATCCCTCAGCACCAGCACCAGCTCATCGACCATTCTGCTCCAAGCAGGCAGCCAAAACCAGCTGGTTGCCTATTGCTTGGGCGTCAACGACCAAGGCGTCTCCCGATCCGCGATCGCCGCCTTCTCGTTCCCGAACCAGAGCCCCGGCGGTACATGCTCCGCCGGCACGCGGCGCATCCGGGACCCCTGGGGCGACGCGTCGACCGCGAGCTGCGCCAGGCCGCTGACGAAACCGTCGTACTCCTGCACTCCACGAATATCACCCGGCCGCTCGAGACGACAGCCGAGCCAATGCGTTCCGGACAAGCGTCGCACCTCGGACGCGTCGACCTGGTTGAACGCGCCATCGCCATACCGCGCATCGAGGAACCTGATCAACACCTCGAGCTCGTTCGCCACACCGCGAGCAACGGCCCGGTACATCGACACGATGCTGCGCACCAGCTGGCCATTTGGTGCCCGCCGGCCGAAGCCAATGCCCGAGTACCGTGTCTCGCTGCCGCCAAAATCGGCGGCGTTGAAAAGGCTGCAGGCGTCCATGACGCCCTCGATGCCTGACGAGGGGTGCACCAGTCGTGCCGTCATATTGTGATAGACCCGGTGACCCGTGGCCACGAACACCAGCGATGCGTGCGACAGTGCGGCGTCGAGGTCGTGCGTGTACCTGCCGGTGAGTCCAGGGCTATTCAGGTTGACGTCGGTCCGGGAAACGAGCGGGTCATGCACGAGCACATCCGCACCCGAATCGCGGAGCAGGCCGGCCAGTACGAGGCTCGGTGAGTTTCGTGCGCCGCCGGAATTCGGCCGATACGCCGCGCCGAGCACAGAAACACGACGTCCGTCGAGTGGTCCGAGGTCGAGGCGAGCGCGCCTGACGACGGATGCGGGCGACGCGTCATTCACGCCGCGCGCCGCAAGCAAAATGCTGTTGCGCGACGGCAGGTTGGCCTCGAGCGCACGCCACCAGAGCAACACCCCATCGCGTGGAAGCGCCTGCCCTCCAACGCCAACCGTCGGAAGCAGCATGGCGCCGCTCGGAACCGTGGAGGGGTTCCACGCCACGTTGTCGCTCCATTCCAGCACGTCGTTGACCTGGTCGCGCAACGTCCGGAAGTCGACGTCGATTCGCTCGCAGTACTTGGCAATCTCCATCGCAAAGGCGATGCGCACGTCGCGGAAGGCATTTTCCACCGCACTCGTGACCTCCGCCGTCAGGCTGTTCGTGACGATGGGTCGTCCACGGTCGAGTATCCGCCGATACAGCGATGCCACCAGAACTGGCGACTCGGCCTGTAACCCGGCAACGACCTTGTCGGACTTCCGGAACGATTCCACGAGGCAACCGCTCATCGCCCGGCTCGGGCTGTTGGCGAGCAGCAGGTCGCGCCCGTCGACCAGCCCGTGCTGGACGAAAAACGGCCTGACGACGGTCTGCATCGCCGACGGCGCGAGCGCGCTCTCGATGATCAGGAGCGGTCGGGATCGCGACGGGCGGGCCTTGAGCGCCGGCACGATGTCATTCAGCGCCTCGAGCAGCGGGCCATGCGCCGGCGAGAGACCGGTGCGGTCGACCTGCACACAGACGATGATGACATCGGCATCGGCGCAGATGTCGCGGTCGTGCGTCGCGGTGAGGAAGCCGCGCGCCACAGCCGAGGCCATGAGCGTATCGAGTTCGGGCTCCGCCGCGCCGAGCGGGGACCGGCCGGCATTGATCGCCTGAACTTTCCAACCAGAAGTGACCGATGGACGTTGCAGAACGACAACACGCGGTGGCGGTGAGCCGTCAGTTCCGGTACTGGATGCCAACAGAGCGGCTACTGGTATGCCGACAGTCCCCGGACCGACGACAGCGATCTTGTTGGGACGCATGATTTTCCCGCCTTTCCCCGGTGATGCCCGCCAGGTGCACATCCCCTTAATGCGACCATCGTGCCAAGTTCACGTCATGCGCCGATTTCCCGCGGCTATCCTGCGGAACCCCTGACGCCGAAATGAAACGGATGCCGTCCTCTGGTGTTTCTCGTAACGATTCCTCCCAAATGAAGAACGCCTTCTACGGGCGACCGATCGCCCCCCTCCTCCTGGCAGCCGCCTTCTCGGTCCTTGGCCAGGCGGCCCAGGCCCAGGTCGTGCGCGGCACCGTGACCGAGCGGGCCTCGAGTGCGCCGATCACGGGGACGCTGGTCACGTTGGAGCCCATGTCGGGTGACACGTCCCAGGTCGTCGCCGTGCTGTCGAACGCCCGAGGCGAATTTGCCATTCGCGCCAGCGCCGGACGATACCGGCTGAACGCCAAGCGCATCGGCGTGGAGCGTTTCGAGTCGCAACCGTTCGACCTCGCGGCCGGCGAAACGAAGGTCATGGACGTTTCGCTCGAAGCGCTCGCGTTCAAGTTGCCGGAAGTGCGGATCGTCGACGCCAACATGTGCGTCAACAAGGAGTCGGATCGCGGCCGGGTGTCCTCCCTCTGGGACGAGGCCCGCACGGTACTGCGGGCGGCGCAGATCTCGCTCCGCGACCGGCTGTTCGAAGGCCACCTGACTCGCTATGTGCGAGCACTGCAACCGCGCACCATGCGCGTGCTGGAGGAGTCGTTCAGCGAGCGGCGCGGCATGATGGACCGCCCGTTCGTCAGCCTGAGCGGCGACTCTCTCTCCCGGATCGGCTACCGTCGCACCGTTGGTGATTACGAGTACTACTACGCGCCTGACGCGGATGTCCTGATTTCGGCGGCCTTCCGCCGTGACCACTGTTACAGTGTCGCCGAAGGCAAAGGGGATCGCCGCGGCATGGTCGGCATCGCCTTCGAACCCGTGCCCGCGCGGCAGATCCCCGACGTGCGCGGCACCATCTGGATGGACGAGCGAACGTTCGAGCTGCGACTCGTCGACTTCAAATACACCATGTTGCCGGACTTCGACGGGGCCGATCGCGTCGGCGGCGAGGTGCACTTCGGAAAACTCGATAGCGGCGCCTGGGTCACGTCACGCTTCTTCATGCGGTTTCCACAATACGCCCGTCCGGTATCGCCGGTGGATGCACACACGCGCATACCGTCGGTCATCGTGAGGCCGACGATGCATCGCCTGATCGAGGAAGGCGGCATGGTGTTCACGGCGGGACTGAAGCTTTACGAGCGTCCCGCCGCGGTCAGTGGCGTCGTGCTCGACAGCGCGGGACGGCCGTTCCCCGATGCGACGGTGCGGTTAGGCGGAACGCCATTCACGACGAAAAGCGACGCCGAGGGGAAGTTCCGGCTGGACAGCCTGCCGTCGAGCCGGTTCACGCTCATCGCCGAACATCCGTCGTACACGCAACTCGGCAGCTTTGTCGGTGACGAGGCGGTCGATTTGCGCGAGGGCTCGGTGGCGAACGCGACCTTCCGGGCACCGAGAACGCGCGAGTTGCTGCTGCATGTCTGCGCCGACACTCCGTTGAAGGACGACAACGGCGCGGTGCGGGTCGTGGTCACCGACAGCATTACGTCCCGTCCGTTGCCGAGCCTGCGCGTGTGGCTGCGTTGGGCCGGGAAGTTCGTCGGCGGACGTGAGCGACCCGAGTCGGCGATGGCGTCCGAAGTCGGCGGCACGGAAACGCTGACGGATGCGTCGGGTGTCGCAATGTTCTGCGATGTGCCGCCCGATATTCAACTTGTGTTTTCGGCCGTGAAGCCCGATGGCAAGGCGGCGTCCGATTCAACTACGATGCGCATCGGGAAGCGTGAGTTGCGCGTGTGGATGGTGCGCACTCGTCGTTAGGGACGATCAGGGCGGGTACGGCTGGAACGCGGACGACACAGGAACAATTGAGAGACACAGGTACGGCCTTGGTGAGAACCTGGACACCACCAAGCCGTATCGTGACTTCGAGGAGAGGCCCGTGGTGTCCAGGTTCTCACCAAAGCAGTATCAGCGGTTCTCCATTGTGCCCGTGTCTTCCGTGTTCAAGCCCTACCTGTCCTTATCGCACTACCCGCCTACGCAGAACGGAATCGCTGATAGCGCATTTCCCATGGGCGCTGCACATGATACGAACGCGCTCGCCGGGCAACCGCTGCCATAGCGATCGCAGGCTCTCCCGGCTCTGCTCCACACTGTCGGAAAACTCAGGTCGCGCGCCCTGAAAACCCGATCCTGGCCTCCAGTTGATCGCGTCACCACCGAACAGGATGCCGCGGAACAGGTACGCCATGCTTCCCGGCGTATGCCCGGGGATCGAAAACGCGTAAAGCGTGTCGCGTCCCAGTACGATGCTCGTATCCGATGACATGCCGGTCACGTGCAGCTCACCCGGACCCGGTCTGGGATAATCTTTGATCTCGTCGCTCAGCCTCGTGGCCCATCCGCTGTACCCGCTGTCGGACGTGAGCATCGGCACCTCGCCGGCGCCCACCAAGAACGTGGCCTGCCTGACGAGTGGCCAGGCCGCGATGTGATCACGATGCCCGTGTGTGAGGAAGACGAACCGCACGTCGGCGGGCTCGGCGTTGATGCCCTCGAGCGCCGACGGCATCAATCGCTCGTATCCGGTCCATCCGAGGTCGATGGCGATGACGCCGCTGTCGGTGCGGGCGACGTAAATCATGCTGGCCCACGGCCCAGTCGTCGTGACGGCGACGGCGTCGGGCGGATCCTGGATGAGCTGCAGGTCCATGGTACAACCGACAGGCCAGAGGCCAGCAAGCAGAGTCCAGAGACACTTCGCGGAACGTTTCAAGGCAGACCTTCGCGAACTCCATCCCATCGCGTTCCTCTCACGTCCCACATCTCCCTTACGATCCTGCTGCTTCCACGAAGCCCCGGAACAGGTCACGCGTGTGTGGATCGTCCGCTTCGAAGACTTCCGGGTGCCACTGCACGCCGACCATCCAGTGGCCGTTGGTCGACTCCACCGCCTCGATCAACCCATCCGCGGCATGGGCGCATGCGACCAGCCCCCTGCCTAACTGCTTCACTCCCTGGTGATGCATGCTGTTGACCGGCAACTGCTCGACATCCACCAGGCCGCGCAGTCGCGAAGCCGGCGCAACGGCCACGTCGTGCGACAGGTGATCGCGGTCGAACCCATAGGTCGGGAAGTAGTCGTGCTTGATTGCGCCTTCCAGTTGCGCATCCAGGTCCTGGTACAGCGATCCGCCGGCCGCCACGTTGATCACCTGGAGGCCCCGACACAATCCGAGCAGTGGCTTCCGGTCCTCGACCGCCCAGCGCGTGAGTTGCAGCTCCACGCGATCACGCGCCGGATCGATGCGACCGAGTTTCTCGTGAGGCGCCTCGCCGTACGTGGCGGGATCCATGTCCACGCCGCCCGGAATGAGGATCCCGCCGCACGCCTCGTACGCGGCACGGAGCGCATCGTCGTCGTCGAGCAGGGGAATGAGCAGCGGCGCGCCACCGGCCGAGGCGACGGCTTCGTAATAGCGCTGGTTCATCACCACCGAGGCCGGCAACCCCGCCGGAATGCCATCGATGGCCTGCAGGGTCTGCGTCGTGACCCCGATCGTGGGGCGTCGGCTGCGTGTCATGGTCCTGAATTTAATCGGGTCTGACCCCGATTAATCCCTTGCGTCGGTCCCCACCTGCAGCGTGCCGGCCGCCATCGTGGCAATGGGTATCTCGACCTCGGACACGGGCCGGAACTCGATTTCCCGTTCCTCGGTCCTCGTCATCGACGGCGACGGAACGACGCCTTCAGCCGTCTCCACGATGAGCTGATCGACCACCGCGTTGAGGTCCCCGGTCTTTCGATAGGTCTCGAGTTGCCGATCGGCGCTCGAGCCTTCCTTCAGGATGGTGAATGCGTACTCGACTTCCTTGCGCGTGCCGAGTTCGTCGAGCACGTCGCCGAGGAACCATTCGATGAATTCACGGATCATGTCCGGTGCGGACTTTTCGGTTTCGCGCCCGAAGTCGATCAACTTGCCGCCGAGTCCATACCGCACCGCCCGCCACTTGTTTTCCTCGACCAGCTCGGCCGGGTACACGCGGAACGTCATGTTGTCGCGTCGCAGTTTCCAGAGCTTGAAGACGAGCGCCTGGACGATCGCGGCGATGCAGACCGCTTCGTCGACGCGTGTGCAGACGTCGCAGATCCGGAACTCGAGCGTCGGATACGTCGAATGCGGTCGCGCGTCCCACCAGATCTTGGTACCGTCGGGAATGCAGCCGGTCGAAACAAGCGTCTGGATGTAACTCTGGAAGGCCGACCACGACGCGATGTACGGCGGGATTCCCGTGCGCGGAAACGCGCGAAACACCGCCGAGCGATACGACTTGAGGCCGGTGTCATGGCCGAGCCAGAAGGGTGAACTCGTCGACAGGCAGAGGATGTGCGGCAGCACATAACGAGAGACGTTGGTACAATCGATGAGAAAGTCGCGGTCCTCGATGCCGATATGCACGTGCGTGCCGAAGATCAGGAGCTGCTGCGCGAGCTGCGCCATCGCCTCCTTGGTGCCGAGGTATCGCTCCAGCGGCGTAATCTCCTGGTTGGCCCAGTGCGAGAAGGGATGTGTCCCCGCGGCCGCGATCTTGTAGCCCTTCCGGCCCGCGAGCTCCATGACGCTGCGTCGCAGCTCGATGAGCTGCGCGCGCACGTCCTGTGGCGTGTGGCACACGGTCGTACCGACTTCGACGATGGACTGGTGCAGCTCGGGCTTCACCTGCCCGAGAACGAGTCGCTCGTCCTCGAGGATCTGCGTGATGTACGACTGCAGCTCACGCGTCTCCGGGTCGATGATCTGGTACTCTTCCTCGACACCGATGGTGAGGGAGGGCCGTTTCATGCTCGAGGGCGGATGGGGAATGGCGGACGGCGGTTACTACCTTGATTTGATGGCTTACACCGACATCCGCCATCCCCCATCCAGCCGCGGATCGGGGTCTGACCCCGTCTATCGCGGCCGCGCGATGAACGTGGGAACGGTGCTTCCCCCGCCCGCGGTGACGTTGAGCAGGGGTGACGTCGCCAGGCGGGTCAACAGCCCCTCCATGTGCGAGGCATTCGTGATGAACGGCGCGGTGTCGTATTGCCGGTCGGCGAACTCAACGCGCCCATCCACCCAGCTCGGGTAGGACTCGCTCGGGATTTCCACGCGTTCCTGCACGATATGCGGTGATTCGAGCGCCTGCTTCACCGCCGCTTCCCAGGTCGCGCCATCGACGGTCCAGCCGAGCGTGATGCCCTTCCCGCCGTAGTCGTCGTTAGGTTTCAGGACCAGCCGATCGCGCTGGTCGAGGATGAGCCGGACCAGGTCGACCGCTGCGCCACGCCAGGTCGTCGTCCGCTCGGATACGACGCGCGTCCAGGGAATGGAGCCGGCGATCGCCAGTTTCTCGTCGTGCGGGAACATGTCCGCGTTGGCCTCGTCGCTGAGGACCGCCAGCGACGCCTTCTTGTGCAGGATCTTGCAGCGGAAGCCATCGACCATGCACACCGCCCGCTCACGGACCGCGCGCACGACGGCCGACTCGAGACCGCATTGCTCGACCAGTTCGGTGATGAGGACGCGCTTGTAGATCACATCCGCCGGGGCACCGTGCACGATCAGCTTGCCGCCCGTGTACTCGACGTTCCGCGGATCATCGATGACACATTCGATGTTCATCGACCGGAACTGCTGCTGATACAGCTCGAACTCGGACCGCGTCGGGACGTCGTGCCAGTCCAGGATCGCGATGCGCGGCCTGGCGCGCGATCCGTGGAATTCGTGCCAGGCGCCGAGGACGGCGCCGGTCACGCCGTGCCTGGCGGGGATCGGCATGAGGTCGTGCGTCTTCGCGAACTCACGCATCACCGGCATGTCCATGAACACGTCGCTCAGGGCGTCGCCGTACGCGGCCCCCGCCGGGGTCTCGGCGTTGTACTCGGTCAGGCCTAACGATTGCGATCCGGGGACCAGGAACAGGTCGAGTCGTGAAGTCGGCGTCGGGGTGTCGTATCCCGGGTCGGCCGCCAGCAATGTTTCCTCCCAGTCCACGAGTCCGAACTGACGGCGGAACATGACATCGGCCATCGCCCGGTCGTGGATCCGCCGGAACGCACGTATCAGCGGCAGGACGCGGGTCTGGAGCGAAGCATATTCCTCCGCGGTCATGAGCCGCGGCCGGAGCACCGTGCACAACGGCCGATCACCGAAGACGAGACCACGCTGGCGGAGCACACCTTCGAGGTGCTCGCTGCTGGACTCGGCGATGTCCGGGGTCAGGAGCGCGTGGAAGGAGTCAATCACGGGGCACGGGGCATAGGGAGTGGGGCAC
>CAMPKM010000015.1 GCA_946887155.1 uncultured Gemmatimonadota bacterium | reverse complement strand
CCTGAAGTTCAATCCAGCCGACATCAACGCGAAAGTCATGGTCGCCGCGATGGGTCAGGCCATCTTCTCGCTGTCACTGGGTGGCACGTTCATGGTCGTCTATGGCTCGTACCTCAAGCCACAGGATAGCCTGTCGAGTAACGCATTCTGGACCGCGTTCGGTGACACCTCGGCGGGCCTGCTGGCAGGCCTGGCGATTGTGCCTGCAGCCATAGCTCTGGGAATGGAGCCGTCGCAGGGACCAGCGCTCCTTTTTTCCACGCTGCCAGCGATGTTTGCCGCGATCCCCCTCGGTTGGCTGTTCGGATTCCTGTTTTTTGCAGGCTTGTTTGGTGCAGCGTATCTCTCGGACGTGGCCGCCTTCGAGGTACTCGTCGCCGGCCTGACGGACAACACACGGGTCGGACGCACTCGCGCGGTGTGGACGATGTCGGGGGTGATTTTTCTGCTGGCGATTCCGCCGTCAATCAACAACCGGATCTTCATTCCCTGGGACCTGGTCTTCGGTTCAGGGATGCAGACGCTGGGATCTCTTGTGGCGGTGCTCACGGTCGCCTGGTGCCTGAATCGATCCTCCGCCTTGAAAGCCATGGCCGGTGAGGGAGCGCCGGTGCCGGCCTGGCTCTTCCACTGGATACGATTCGGGATACCGGCGGCGATACTTTCGGTCGGCGCCTGGTGGCTGATGACGTCCGTCTTCGGTACAATTGCCGGCGTCTGATGCCCGTCTCCATCTCGAGTTCCCGGCTGATTTACGATGCGCTCAAGGGCGCGGGCGTGCGTGTCGTCTCCGCTCTGCCCGAGACCTGGCTCGTGCACCTCATTCGCATGGCTGAAGACGATCCCGAGATGATCCTTGTTCGCCTGGCCAAAGAGGAGGAAGGCGTCGGGATCTCGGCGGGAGCTCATTTTGCCGGCGTGAAGTCGGCGATGTTGATGCAGAATCACGGATTCCTGGCGAGTGTAAACGGCATCGTGTCGTGCGCTCAGCTCTACCGCATTCCGCTCCTGATGCTGATCAGCGCGCGCGGAGAGTTCGGCGAGCGTGATCCGTGGCAGACCGAGGGTGGCCTGGTGACGACGCACCTGCTCGACGCGTTGCGCATTCCGTTTGATCGGCTCGACGCCGGTGATCATGTCGCGAAGCGAATCGCCAAGGCGCAGACCCTGGCATACTCTGCCAGCCGGCCGGTGGCCCTGCTGCTCGGCCGCGACCTGATGTGGGAGGACGCGTGAAGCGTGTCGATGCGATTCGATCGATCTATGCGGACCTCGAAATCGAGGGGCGCGTGGTGGTGACGATCATGGGCGCGGTGGCCGCCGAGCTACAGGGACTTGGGCATCGTCCGAACTTCTTTTACCTGCAGCATGCGATGGGGATTGCGTCCTCCCTCGGCCTGGGGATCGCGCTGTGCCGCCCTGAGCTCAAGGTGATCGTGCTCGACGGCGACGGATCGCTGCTGATGAACCTGGGCGGCTTGACGACGCTCGCGCGGTACCGGCCGCGCAACCTCATCCACGTCGTGTTCGACAACGAAAGCCTTCTGTCGGTAGGCGGGTTCCCGACGGCCACGTCAACCGGAAGTGACCTGGCCGGGATGGCGAAAGCGGCGGGGATCCCGCGAACCGCCGTGGCGCGGACGCCTGACGAGTTCACAGCCACTTTTGGCGACGCGCTCAGGGCGGAAGACCTGACCACGCTGGTCGTGAAGGTGGAGGCAGTGGGGCCGGCGGCCTTCGTCACCGACCTTTCGCTTCTCGAGAATCGCTACCAATTCCAGCGTCACCTCCAGAATCTCAAGCACGGGACCTAACGATGTCGGTGCTCACCCAACTCGTCGCCGAGCTGAACGCAGGCACGCTCAAGGTCGTTGACCTGACGCAGCCACTGGGACCGGACACGCCGGTCATTGGCTTGCCGCCGCAGTTCGGCTCGTCGCCGGGCGTGACGATGGAAGTCATATCGCGGTTCGACGACAAGGGGCCAGCCTGGTACTGGAATGTGTTGCACCTGGGCGAACACACCGGTACGCACTTCGACGCGCCAGTTCACTGGATTACCGGGAAAGACCTGCCGGATAACTGCTGCGATTCGATTCCGGTACGCCGTTTCGTGGGTCCGGCTTGTGTCATCGACGTAACGAAGGAAGTCGCGAAGGACAATGACTTCCTGTTGATGCCGGAACACGTCACCGCATGGGAGGCGTCGCACGGCCGGATTCCCGCGGGCTCATGGGTGCTGCTACGCACGGACTGGAGCAAGCGCATCGATGCGACCTCGTTCCTGAATGTCGGACCAGATGGTCCGCACACCCCAGGCTTTCACAAGACGACTTCCGAGATGCTGGCCAACGACCGCGACGTGGCAGGCGTTGGCGTGGAGACGGTGGGCACGGATGCGGGGCAGGCGGGGATGTTCGACCCGCCGTTTCCGAATCACACGATCATGCACGGGGCCGGGAAATTCGGGCTGGCCAGCCTTCGCAACCTGGACCAGCTTCCACCGACGGGCGCGATTGTCGTTGCCGCGCCGCTACGGATCGTGAATGGCAGCGGGAGTCCCCTTCGTGTGCTGGCCATCTCTCCCACATAGCGACGCCCGCCGGGAGAAATTGGCAAGGCTTGAGTGGGGACGAGCGGGGGATCGGGCGAGAGAGGCTCGGTCCCTCGTTTCACGTTCAGACTGATCCGTGGATTCATGACTCGGTGTCACGCGCCATGACTACCAAAAGCCATACGCGGATTGCGCTAAAACCGAGGGATCGAGTCCGGGTGAACCCCAGGCGCTCGGCGCATAGAAGCTCACGTGTTATTGTTTGCACAACGTCCAACGTTAGGCCGGTGTCCGTCGCCTGTCGCTCGAATCACAGACGTCCCGATCCGCCTGTTTTAGCGAAATCCGCGCCAAGGGTTTGTACCGCTCGATCCGCAAACCCCGTGGTTGCCAAGAAGAGAGTCGTAAAATGTCGATCGAATGACCGGCGGATAGCTCGATCCGTTCCTTCAGCGAGCGTTTCCGCGGAACTAGATTGCTGGCATGACTGATTCAAGAATCATTCGCGTCGCCATCACCCGGGCTGACCTGAGCCACATCGCCGAGCGCCAGTTTGGGGACATGGTAAAGGCTGTTGTCGACGTTGAGCGACGTGTCATGGCCGTTGGTGCCGAGTTCAATGCTGACGAGGAAGCCGCGCTCCTTGAGGACGGGTCAAGGCAGTCGTCACTGTGGGGTGTTAACCTGTATCTCGGCGAGACTGGTGACGCGTTCGTCGAATACGACTCGATGATCAACGTACGACCAGCGGCTGCGAACCGGAGCCGCGGCGTCGAGGACGAAGCAACGCGCACCCGCATCTTCGACATCGTGCGTGCACTGGTGAGCGACGCGTGACGGTCACGCCCGGACACACGAACCTGGACTGGCAGCGCTTCTCGCTGGTCGAGCAGATGGCGAATGTCGGCAGCGAAGTCGAGAGAGCGATCCGCGCCCATCAGGCCGGGTCGCAATCCCGCTTTGAGAACGCGTTGAGCCGCGCTCTCGTCCTGTTTGACCTGACAGCGGCCGACGATCGCTGGAGTGGGCCACGGCGACGTGAGGTGTTACGAGCACGCGAGGAGTTCTGCCGCCTCTTTTTCGACCCGACCATACGGACAGACTCGGCGGAAGGCCTCCGGCGGTATTTCCTGGCCTTCGCCGTCGCGGCGCGCACCGTGCGCTGAACGCGGCCGGTCGGTTGCGACCGAGCGGATTCACCTAACGTCTCGACGCACATATCGGCGGAAGGAACGCGCCGATTGCCGGAGCGATCGCCGCATTCGAGCCACTGCTCGAGGGAATAGGTCGGCCGTGCGGTTCAGGTAGAAAATCTCGAAGCGAGGACTGCATCCGGGGGGACGAGAAGGTGTAGAATGCAGGAGGCGCCTCACTCTGACCGTTGAGACCAGACCATGTCATCGATACAGCGCACTCTCGATGGTGACGTACTCGTCCATCATCTGAAGGAAGGCGAGCGGATGATTGACCGGACGCTCGTCGCGCAGCACGGACGAAGCGCCCGTACTCTCGTGAAGCAGGGCCCGCTGCGGATCACGATCATCGCGATCGCACCCGGCGGAGACATGGAGCCCCACAGTGCTCCTGGTCCCGTCAGCATGCAGGTCGTCGAGGGCGAGATCATCTTTGCCGCGCTCGGTCGCGAGTATGTCGCGAGGACCGGCGAAATACTCGTTATGGCGCCCGATGTGGAACATTCCGTGCGTTCGGAGACCGGCGGTGTGTTTCTCCTGACAGTCGTTCACTCCGGTGCGGAAGGGGAGGGAGCGCCCACGACGGTCACAGAGCCCCGGCGGCAGCCGCACTCGTCCTGAGCCCCCCGAGGTAGAGTCTCCTCGATGCGCCGAGTTGACTCGGCGCGGTCGCCGAGCGTACGCTCGGCACGGGACCGGAACGCGCGAACGTGATGGGTGCCGCCTTGCCGTGGTGGCGTTCCGATCCTGCCGCGCAGGTATCCTCGGCCCATGCGCGACACGGACGACTCGCCGAGGAGCGGTGAATCATGCACATGGCCCCAACCAGGGTCTGGACGCTCGAGGATCTCGACCGGCTTCCGGACGACGACAACAGGTACGAGCTGCTCCACGGGGACCTCTTCGTGACGCCGCCACCCGAGCCGGATCATGAGACGGCGATCGCAAGGCTGAATGGACTGCTGCTCCCGTTCGTGGTGAAACACGGGCTTGGTCTGATCTTCATGGGTCATCCCGTCATACGTACCAGCGATTCGCATGTAGAACCGGACCTCATCGTGAGACAGCCACCCGCACCACGGTCGCGCTGGGAGGCCGCTCCCGCACCAATTCTCATCGTTGAAGCCCTGTCTCCATCGACGCGCCGGAGAGACGGCGGCCCGAAGCGCGCCTTTTACACGAACGAAGTCCGTGTTTCGGACTACTGGATGGTAGACACCGATGCGCGCTCGATCACCGTGATTCGCTCCGGAGCACACGACCTGGTCGTGACCGATCGCTTCGAATGGTCGCCTCCGGGAGTTGGTGCGGCACTCGAGGTGAACCTGGATGACGTCTTCGGCTGTTAAACCGACGCGGGCTATCTGCGAACCCGGATGGGACGCGTGCGCTGGCGCTGAAGTGCACGACGCACCGATCGCTCAACGGCTGCCAGCGCGGCACTGACCGCCGGCCTCAAGGTGGTCGCTTGGTGCTCGACCACGATGCTTGGCAGTGCACTCAACACAACCTTGATCCGGCACATCACATCGACGCCGCCGCGCGGACCGTTGATGTCACGTAGCCGAACAGACACGCGCTCGACGGAACCTGCGTAGCGCCCGAGCTTTTCGCCAAGCCGCCGGCGGATGTGATCCCGTTCCTCATCGGTGACCGTGAGGCCATCCACCCTGATGTTGGCGGGAATCCCAGCCGGCCTCTGGGTCCGGTTCCCGGCACGCTTCAGCTCCTTGGGAACCCGCTCGACGAGTGGTGATCGCTTTTGTGGCATGGTGAATAATGCCCTGTCTCCGCGGCGCCGTGCAACGCGACACCTGCGACCTCGTGCTTCGTCAGTCGATCGGTTGAAGGTTCGAGAGGATCTGCTCGCGATGCGGCTCAAGAAAGGGAGGGAGCACAACCTTTTCACCGAGTGTCGCCGGATCCTCATCGACCGCAAAGCCGGGTCCGTCGGTCGCGATCTCGAACAGGACGCCGTTAGGCTCGCGGACGTACAGGCTGCGGAACCAGAAGCGATCCACCTTGCCGCTGTTCGGAACGTCGAACGCATTCAGCCGCTCGGCCCAGGCGTCATAGTTCTCGTCGGGAGTGCGGAAGGCAACGTGGTGGACTCCGCCGGCGCCCTGACGAGCCACCTGCAAGTCAGGTTGCACCGCGACGTGCAACTCCGCGTGAGGCCCGCCACTCCCCATCTCGAAGACATGCACGCGAGTGCCCGGGTTGTCGGGATTCGGTACGTCCCGCACCTGTCGCATGTTGAAGACTTTGGTCAACAGCGCGTCGGTGGGATTCAGGGTCGGAATGCTGATGACGATCGGACCGAGACCGCGAATCTGGTGCTCTGGTGGAACGGGACTGAGCGTCCACGGCGTTGGCGGATCGCCAGCCCCACCGTCGTCTACCAGTGCGAGTCGCTGGCCTTCGGGATCCTCGAACTGCAGCGTGAGGCGGCCGTCTCGTTCGGCGATGTCATCGTGCGTTACCTTCGAATCGTCAAATCGCTCGGCCCACCAGTTCAGTGAGGCTTCGCCATTCACGCGCAGGCTCGTCCGGACTATGCTCCGCGTCCCGCGCCGCTCTCGCGGCACTGGCCAGTCGAAGAAGGTCAGGTCGGTACCAGGACTTCCCTTGGCGTCCGCGTAGAACAAGTGGTACGCACTTACGTCGTCCTGGTTGACGCTGCGCTTGACCAACCGCATGCCCATCGTGCCCGTGTAAAACCGATGATTCTCGCTGATGGCGCCAGAAATCGCGGTCAGGTGATGAACGCCGGTGAGCTCCATGATTGCTCCTGGCTCGGTCGAGGCGCGGCCTGTCCATCCACTCGCTATGCCGCTCGGGATGGAAGTTGCAGCATTCGAACCGGATCTACCATCCGGGCGGCAGAGCTTATGAGGGAGAAGGGCGCCACGCCGGACTGTGGCCATCGCTCGTGATGAAACCTCGCTGACCAGAAGCCAAACGCACCCAGCCGACTGTTCCTCCTGAAGCGAACACGATGACTGATCCATCCGGCGACCAGCTCGGTCTCGAGTAACCCCTGGTCGAGACGCTTCGGGTAAGGTTTGACCCGTCCGCGTTCATCACGACGATGCTGCTGAGGTCGCAGGTGTAGTACGCCTGCGGGCAACTGACAACGGCCAGGCGTGAGCCGTCCGGCGACCACGCCGGCTGGAAATACTGAACAAGGTTGGGCCAGAAGTTGAAACCATTTGTGAGTTGGGCGTCAGGACTTCCATTGATGGGCGCCGCGAAAACGTCGTATGTGAAATCGTATGCCACCCAATCACTCACGTACGCAATCCTGCTTCCATCCGGTGACCACGATGGATCGCCGTCCCACCCGGGCCGATTTACGACTTGGATGGGAGCAGACCCGTTTTCGTCTGCAGCGATGACGTAAATACCCAGGCTGCCTCCCGACATAGTGGCGAACGCGAGACGGGAGCCGTCGGGCGACCAGCTCGGAGTGTATCCACTTGCCCGCCTGACGAGGTTCGTCCCATCCGCATTCATGGTGAAGATTTCAGCGGATTTGTCGCACCCCCGTACAAAGGCGAGCCGACGCCCATCCGGCGACCAGCTTGGAGCACAGTCCGACGGACCGCTTGTGAGCTGTACGACGCCGCTACCGTCGGAATTGACCAGGTGAATCGATCCACCTCGGACAAACGCAATCTGCGAGCCGGCCGGCAGCAGCGCGGGGTAAAGTGGCTCGCAGGCGATCGAGAAAGACACTGAAGCGTTCGCGCCTGCTGTCACGTCCACGACCTGGTCCGGCGAGGCCGCGGTCTGCATCACGCAGTTAGGCGCGACATCTTCGAGCACGATGACGTAGCGACGGCCAGCTTCGAGCGCGATGCTCCTCATACCCGAAACCGGGAGAAACATCGATGTCACGGGACCCTGGATCGATTGCACCCGCGCCCTATATCCGTTTGAATCGACATCCGCCCCCGAGGTTGATGTGGTGACGTGCAGGTAACCACTACCCGCAACCGGACCGGTTTGGCTGCACACTATCCTGAATCCAGCGGCAACTCGCTGGTCAGCGGTAACGCCGACCTGCTTCTCCGCGCCGTCTGCAGTGCAATTCGAGGCAATACCGTCGAGCGCCAGTTTATGGGCGCCAGGGCTGAGGTCAGCAATGATGACCGACTCGTTGAGTCCTACTTCGGATATGGCTACCCCGTCGACTACGACGGTGTAGCCGTCCGGATCGGGATCAGCGCCGGTCGTCACTGTCGAGACGCTGATGCTGCCACTCGTGGGCGGGGAGACAGCCGGTTTGCTGCAGGCCAAGCACACCAGGGCGCACGCGCCAGCAAGCGCGCGCCGAGCGTGAACGTAACTCGTGCTTGAGTCCATGGAACTCGGGATGTAGTGTCTTCAGCGCCCCTGATACCACCCGGTCCCCATGAGCATTCACACCAGAACTGCCAGGAAAGGGCCATGAGCCTGAGTGGTGCCGAGGTCGACACTCGAATCAGCGACTTGCTGAAGTCAGTGGAGCAAGGTGACCGCCGGGCGCTCGATGACCTGTTCCCCCTCGTGTATGAGGAATTGAGCATCCTTGCCCGCCAGCACCGGCGGCACTGGCATGGCGACTTGACGCTGAATACGACGGCACTGGTCCACGAGGTCTACCTGAAGGTCGTCGACCTCAAGCGACTGTCTATGGAAGGACGCTCTCACTTCTTCGGCGTGGCGTCCCGGGCGATGCGACACATTCTTTGCAACTACGCGCGCGACCGGAGCCGCATGAAGCGCGGGGGCGGCGTAACCCACCTGCCTCTGGAGCCGGGCTTTGACCTGCCGCATCCGGATCACCTCTCCGATGCCGAGACCGATACCCTGTCGGCACTCGATGAATCGCTCCAGGAACTGGAACGCATTGCCGAGCGACAGGCCCGCGTGGTGGAATGCCGTTTCTTCGGTGGGTTGAGCATGGAGGACACTGCCGCGGTGCTTGGCATATCAGCGCGCACAGTCAAGCGGGACTGGACGTTTGCACGTGCCTGGCTGAAACGCGCGATGGAATCAAGGCTCGCGTGACGCCAAACGACGACGGGGAGCGTCACGCGCGGCTGATGGCCCTCTTCGAGGAAGCCATTGCAGTCCCGTTCTCGCACCGAAAGGCGTTTGTCGAACAGTTGTCGGGAAGCGACACGGACCTGCGCGAGGAACTCGCGTCGTTGCTGGACGCCCACGATTCCTCTGCCGACTACTTCGAGGACCTGTCCGAGCAACTGGTGTCCCCGGCGTACGCGAGCGTAATGCGCCGGGCCCGGCGGGCACGTGAAGCCGCGTTGCTCCCACACCTGCAGGCGGAGATCGGTGAGAAATACCGGGTGTTGCAGGGGCTTGGAGGCGGCATGAGTCGTGTGTTCCTCGCCGAAGAGCTGAAGCTTGCGCGGCGGGTGGTCATCAAGGTGCTTCCACCGGAGATGGCGCGAACGTCGTCAGTTGAGCGGTTCCAGCGTGAGATCCAGGTGGCCGCGCGCCTCCAGCATCCCCACATCGTTCCGGTGCTGACGAGTGACACCTCCGACACGCTGCTGTACTACACCATGCCGTTCGTCGCCGGGGAGTCCCTGCGCGACCGCATCGGTCGCGATGGTCCGTTGCCGGTGGCTGACGCGATCAGGATCTGGCGAGATGTCCTGGACGCGCTGGGCCACGCCCATCGCCACGGTGTAATCCACGGGGACATCAAGCCTGAGAACATCCTGCTCGGCGATCGGAGTGCGTTCGTGAGTGATTTCGGCGTCGCCCGCGCCATCGAGGCGGCCGGTTCCCAGGGCCAATCAGGCGGAGTGAGCATTGGCACACCGGTCTACATGGCACCGGAGCAACTCGTGGAGCATTCCACCAGTAATCATCGCGTGGATCTCTATGCCGCGGGCCTCGTCATGTATGAGATGCTGGAGGGACGCCTCCCCTTTGCCGGAGAAACAACCCAGGACATTGCCGCGGCGCGGCTGACGAGTGAGCCTGCGCCGCTCACACGGCCCGATTGCCCCCCGACCATCGGCGCGCTCGTCAGGCAGTGTCTCACCCGCGAGCCTGACGATCGGCTCACGTCCGCCGAACAGGCCCTCGCTGTGCTCGAAGGAGAGTTGCTGATCGCGCCGGTTCCAGCGTCATCCCGGCGGTCGCGCCGGGTTGGTGCTCTGGTGATCGCAGCGCTGGTCGTCGTGGCGGTATCGCTGGGCGTCCGGGAAGTACGCGCCACACGAGCTGTCACGGTCAACCAGAAATACACGACCAGTGTCGAGGCCTGGGAATGGTATCAGCGCGGGATTGACCGGGCGCTCATGCGCAGCACGGAAGGACGCGAGCAGGCGCTTGACCACTTGAACCGCGCCATAGCGGCGGATTCGAACTTCGCGGCTGCGTATGCCGGATTCGTCGATGTTTACTCATTTGAAGCTGGCAACTCACCGGGGTCGGCGCTCGCGGCGTTCGCCAAGGCGGAGCGCGCGGCGAACAAGGCATACGCGTTGGACTCCACACTGTCAGAGTCGCACGTCGCCCTTGGCTGGTCGCACATGAACCTCCGACGGTGGAAAGAATCGGAGGCAGCTCTCAAGCGTGGACTGGCGATCGATCCCGATTCTCCCAACGCCCTCGAGGGGCTCGCCCGGCTACACCTCTGGACGGGTCGGTACAGCGAACAACTCGTCTTCGCCCGGAAGATGATCGAGGCGGACCCTCATTCCTATGCCGCGATTCGCGAGTTGGCGCTGGCCCTGGCGACAAACGGCCGGTGCGACGAGGCGGTGACGAAACTGGAGCTGCTGAGGAAACTCGTGCCGCGTCCAGGAGTGGCGGGCGTGATCGCCGGCCAATGCCACGCCGCCAGGCAGAGCTGGCCGGAAGCGCTGGCAGATTTTCAGTGGGCAATGGAAACGCGAGGTGGAGCGAGAGCGGCGCTGTCGTTCTATGCTTTCGCGCTCGCACGAGCAGGTGAGGCCGACTCAGCGACCGCTATTCTGAACGACCTCATTTCGGGTGCACAGTACAGCCATGGTGCCTTTGGCATTGCTACCGTATACGCGGGACTGGGCGACTATGAACGGGCGATAAGCTGGTTTGAGCGAAGCGTCGACGAGCACACCGTTCGTGCGTACCTGCTTGGCCCGATGTTCGCCGAGTTGCGACGCGATGAACGGTTCGCTCGCGTCAGGAAGCGACTGGGGCTTTAGCGTTTCTCGCGAATGACTGATGCCGTAGCGGGCGAGGGGAACCATGCCGGACTGCCTCCATTGGCGATGACCTGGACCGGATCGCCACCCACGCTCGGGATGAAAGCGATGGACGAGCTCAACACCCCTGCTTCGTCCTGCTTTGTCCAAGAAATAGCAATCAGGGTTCCGTCAGGAGACCAGGCAGGATCTCTGGCGTTGCCCACATTCGTGAGTCGCTTGAGGTTTGAGCCGTCGGCTGACACTGAGTAGACATCGCAACTCACCCAGCACTTTGCGAAGGCGATTTGCGAACCGTCTGGTGACCAGCTCGGCCGTCCAATTAATAGTTCGTCACGCGGGCTGAGGATCGCCTCATGCGATCCGTCAGCATCCATGACACGAAGCTCATCCTGCCCGCTGAAGTCGCCGCTCGTATTGACGAATGCAATGCGACTACCATCGGGTGACCAGGCGGGGGTGCTGGCCATCGTAGCAATCCCGTTGGGCGGGCTTGCAGGGTCATCAAGCTCCACGAGATAAATGCTTGGGCCAAGGATCCAGTCAGCGCTGGCCGTTGCAAGGCGATGTCCATCCGGTGACCACGATGGCACGTGCAAATCCTCCGCCACGCGCGTAAGGCCCGATCCGTCAACGTTCATGACGTAGATGTCGGTCCTGTCTACGCCGATGTCGTATCGCTCGAACGCGATTTTTCGGCCGTCTGGTGACCATGCTGGCTGTGCGTCACGTCCGGACGAGGTCAGTTGAACCGAGGCTCCGCCAAGTTGCGTCCGGTACAGCTTGCCATTGCGCACAAAGAGCAGCTGGTTCCCCCGGCACGCTTCGTCGCAACTCGTGGCAGCAAACACGATCTCGAGGTTGTGCACCTGCGCTTTCACGCGCTGAGTGCCACTGCTGGCGCCCAGGGTCCAGGCACCCGACGTCGCGAGGCCGTCCTGGCCAGTGAGCACGACGCCGCTCGAAATGGTGCCGCTGCCAGAAAGGACCGAAAAGGTTACTGGAGCGAGCCGAATGGGATTGTTGAAGTCATCAGTCACGAGGACTGTCAGCGGCGCAGAGAGCGTCTCGTTAGGCTTCCCCAACTGGAAATTACCGTCACGGACTTCGAGCCTGCTGAGGGGTCCCGGAGAGGCGTCCGCAGAAAATACGACGGCTGGTGCTCCGTTTGCCTGCGCTGCAACGGTGTACGTTTGCGCGACCAGACCCAGAGACCATGAACCCACGGCGGCCACGCCGTCGTCGCCAGTCGTCACCCTGCGGTGCCTGACTATGCCACCCGGCGCTGCCAGGAACTCAACCTCTATCCCTGACAGTGGTGCCCCCGAAAGGGTGGTGGCGCGCACCGCGGGTGCGGGCAACACCAACGCGTTGACGGACGCCGACGCGGTCAGGGAGGTGATCGCTTCCAGCTTGAACGACGTCGGCTCAGTCGAGCTCGAACACCCGGCGAACAGCCCGATCATCGCCAGGATGGTCGTAGCGGTCCATTCTGGCAGAGGGGTTACACGATTCAGTCGCATCAGGCACCCGGGAACGGGATAGCGCTTGGCCCTCGACATCGACGTTCATCCTAACAACACCGGACCCGGGGAATTCGGGCCATGGGTCCGAGTGATCGAAGGGGGTGCGCTCAGGCCGGAATTGGCCAGGGTTCGACAAAATCAAACGGTCGAACCGCTGCGATCATGGCAAAATCACGCAGGTTTTCGGTCACGAGCATGGCCCCCGCCTCCCGGCAACTCAACGCGAGCAGCACGTCGTTCACAAAGCTTCGCGAGACATCAGTCCAGCGCCTTTTCTTCGAGCCGATCAGAGCGGACAGAACCTCTCCGGTACCCTTCCAGGCATCGTAGCTCGGTGTAATGACGCGGCCGCGTCGCTCGAAAGGCTGCAGGAGCGCTCGATCAATCCTCGCGGCCGACTTCCCATGAGCGCCGGCCCGCAGTTCCTGAGCGACCACGGCCGATAGCAGCTCGAACGGCGCAAATGCCGCGTGAAACCGCTCGAGCTGCACCTGGTACTCCGGGTCGCGTGTCGCCTTGATGAAAATGTTCGTGTCGAGGACGTAACGACGGCGACTCGGCGCCACTACCGGTCGGGAAATGCGTCATCGATCTCGAGACCGCTCATCGCACGCGTCCCATCGATGAGCTCACGACGGAAGACAACGAGATCGAGGGCCTCCTCGATGGTAGCGGTTGCGGTAGGCGCACCAAGAATCGAACGCGCGGCAGCGATCTTGCCGGGGGAGAGGCGGTAGGTCTTGGCCACCTTAGCCTCTGAGACGCGAGCAGGACTCCCGGATTTCTTGCGAGGTTTCTTCGTCATGAGCGATGTCGAAAATGGTATGTACAAGATAAGGGTAATGTACATATCCATTCCGTCAAGTCTTCCTTACTGTGCTCCCGTCAACGGGCCAATGGCGCCCGATCGCCTGTGGCGGAAACTGTCACGGCGCGCGCGATCCACATTGTCCCGTTTCATCCCGCGGGAAGAGCATACCTTTCTGGAACAGGTGAGGAGACCATTTGCCGCTGAGACCTCCGATCGAGGACGCAACGTGGCCATCAGGCAATTCGAGAAGGGAATGCGGTTCCGCAGGTTGCACGAGGCTCGGGATACGTTTGTCATCCCGAATCCATGGGATGCCGGCACCGCGCGCATGCTGACGAGTCTTGGTTTCAAGGCGCTGACCACGACGAGCGCGGGGCTCGCCTTCACCCTGGGCCGTCCCGACGGCATGGCCGGGCTCGAGGCGACACTCGCCAATGCACGGGCCATCGTTGACGCGACCGACCTGCCGGTTGCGGCGGACCTCGAAAACGGATTTGGCCATTCTCCGGATGATGCGGCGGAGACGATCCGGCGCGCGGGGCTCGAAGCAGGGCTTGTCGGCGGTTCGATCGAAGATGCGAGTGGCGACCCTTCGCGGCCCATCTACGAGTTGTCTCACGCGGTTGAACGCGTGGCCGCCGCGGTGGAGGCGGCGCGCCGCCTGCCATTTCCATTCATATTCGTGGCGAGGGCCGAGAATTATCTGCACGGCAGGCCGGATCTGGACGACACCATCCGCCGGCTGCAGGCCTTCGAGGCAGCAGGAGCTGACGCTCTCTACGCCCCGGGGATCACCACGCCGGACGAAATACGGGCCGTTTGCTCGTCGCTGTCCAAGCCGGTGAACGTCCTGGCTGGTCTCAGAAACATGCCGGTAACGGTAGCCGAACTGGCCGCGCTTGGCGTCAGGCGGATCAGTATCGGATCCGCACTTACCCGCGTGGCACTCGGCGCTTTTCATCGCGCGGCGCGCGAGATCGCAAGCAACGGCACGTTTGCCTTCGACGAAGCGCTGCCGTTCGCTGATGTGAACGCGATGATGGTTGCGCCATCGCGGGCCGTCTCATGACGCCGTTGGACCTGATTGGAAAGACGCGCCTCATCCCACTTCGCCACCTCGTTCCGGACGGGAGCGCGTCGATACTGCTCAAGCTCGAGTTCGAGAATCCTACCGGCAGCATGAAGGACCGCATGGCGCTGGCGATGGTGGAAGGCGCTCAGCGCGACGGCCGGTTGCGACCCGGTGGATCGGTGGTGGAGTACACCGGCGGCAGCACCGGCGTCTCGCTGGCGTTCGTCTGCGCCAGCAAGGGGATTCCACTCCGGATCGTCACGTCGATTGCGGCCAGTGCCGAAAAGCGCGCGCATATGGCGGCGTTAGGCGCGGAGTTGACGCTGGTCGAGGCGCCGGGCGGTGTGACGACGAAGGAAATGATCCGCGACATGATCGAGACGGCGCGCCGGCTGGCCGAAGCACCGGGAAGTTGCTGGACCGACCAGTTCAACAACCGCGACCAGGTTGGCGCGTACACAGCGATGGCTGATGAAATCTGGGAACAGAGCGGCGGTCGCATCTCGTCGTTCGTCCAGAGCGTGGGCACCGGCGGCTCACTGCGGGGCACGTCCACCCGTCTGCGCGAACGTGACGCGAACCTGCGTGTGATTGCCGTGGAGCCGGAGGAGTCGGCGGTGTTGTCGGGGCGTTCGAGCGGGTCGCATCGCATCGAAGGCACGGGCGCCGGATTCGTGGTCCCGCACTGGGACCCATCGCTGGCCAATGCCGTCGAGACGGTGTCGAGCGACGATGCCATGGCGATGGCGCGCCGCATCGCGCGCGAGGAGGGAATCTTTGCCGGGACCTCCACAGGCGCGAATGTCACGGTGGCGCTGCGCGAAGCGGCGCGGCTTGGGCGCGGTGCGACCGTGGTTACGGTTGCATGCGACTCAGGAATGAAGTACCTGAGCACGGAATTGTATCAATTGCCCTGACGATACCCGGTGTAATGCTCGTCAGGGCCGGATGCCGATCGCGGCCAATCCGGCCCTCACCGCTTGGGCATCTTCCGAGCCCCGCGCGCCACTTGCCGTCATGGCCCCAACAATCACGCCACCAAGGCGGATAAGGTAGCCGCCTTCGTACGTTACGCCGCCGGCAACCGTATCGACCCGGCCAGCGGCCAGTTCGCGTGCATAATCGACGGTGTGCATCTTCGAGGTCAGCGCCGTCTTCACCTTGGCCATCGCGATTTCGTACGAGCGGGGCGTGGCGCCCGGCATTCGCCGAAGGTAGATGGGCACGCCCGCAGAATCCGCGACCACGATCGTGAGCCGCCAGCCATTACGCTGAGCCTCGGCTTCGGCGGAGTCCATCGCTACGCGGACTTGTTCGTACGTGAGCGCAGATTGCGACTGCACGTTGCTCGAACCCAGCGTCAGCAGGATGAGCGGGATAGACAGGCGTTTCACAAGCGAGCTGGTCATGACATCTCCGTTTCGTCTCAAGAAATGCAAGTGATCGTAATGCTAGCCAGGAGGCAGCTGATCTTGAACCAACCAGCACCTTCGACGAACTGAGGACAGGCCCTTGATTCGACCTGCATGCTGGCGATGGTCGCTTTCCCGGCGCCGGCAATCGTTCTGGCTGCATGGCCTGACTCTTTTTGGAGTCGGACACCGTCAAATCGAGCGACCCCATGCCTGGAGATCGTCTCGATGCTGCGCCTTGCTCCCGTCCTCGCGTTCTGCCTCTCGGTGTTCGTTCCCACGCTGTCACCAGCACAGGATCAGCCGATCCGGGCCGGTGTGTACGACCTCGCCATCACGTTCGGTGGAGGTAACCTGGAGGCGACCCTCGAGATCCAATACAAGGGCGATACCGTCACGGCGGCCCTCAAGCTCGGTGATCACGATTCCCCGGTGCGCGCCGGCAAGCGCACGGCCAACAAGCTGACACTCGAACCCGCGTCGCCGGGGATGGACGTGCGGTACGAGCTCGAGTTCAAGGGCGATGAGGTCAAGGGGACGTTTGTCTACGATGGACAGAGCGGCCAACTGACCGGCAGGCGCCGTCGCCAGGAGCGATGAACCGTGCGCCACGACCTCTGGTTCGCCCTCCGCCGCCTGCGCCGGCAGCCATTCCATGCCGCTCTCGTGATCCTCACGTTAGGCATGGGGATCGGCGCGTCGCTGGCGGTGTTCACGGTCGTCGACGCGGTGCTGCTGCGGCCGCTGCCGTTTCCGTCTCCCGACCGCTTGCTGAGCGTCACCCAGTCGATTCCGGTACCCGGTTTTCCCGAGTTGAGCTTCCCCGGCATCACGGTGCGCCGCATCAGGGAGGAGGCACGGAGCATCGAGAGTATCACCGGCTACTCGACGCGGGACGTCAACCTCTTACGCAGCGAAGGCACCGATCGATTGGTTTCGGCGATGGTCACGCAGGACTTTCTGCGCGTCCTCGGCGTCGCGCCGGCAATGGGCCGTGGCTTTACGGCGGACGAAGACCTGCCAGGTGGTCCGCGCGCCGTCATCATCTCGGATGCGCTGTGGAAGACGGCCTTCGCCTCCGATCCCGATGTCATTGGGAAGGCGGCGAACCTCGAAGGCGAGCTGTTCGCGATCGTCGGCGTCATGCCGCCATGGTTCGCGGTTCCATCGCGGGAGATCTCCGTCTGGGAGCCAATCCGGCTATCTCCGGCCGTTGTTGATCCCGGACAGAACCGCCTGACGGTGATCGCCCGCCTGGCCGACGGAGCGGCGATGAGCACCGCCCAGACCGAGCTCACCGGCGTCGTCAGGCAGGTGGGGCGCGAGTTTCCGGGGCCGCATCCAGGATCAGCGCTTGATCCGGCTGGTTATCGCGCCAACGTCGAGCTGCTGGCCGACAGCGTGACCGGCGACACCCGGCCGGTCATCGTGCTGCTCCTCGGCGGCGTCATGCTGCTTCTGTTGCTCACCTGCGCGAACGTCGCCAACCTGCAGCTCGCGAACGTGATCATGAGGGGTGGTGAGATCGCGGTTCGCGCCGCCATCGGCGCGACGCAAAAGCGACTGGTGTCGAGCGCTCTGCTGGAGGGAGTGGTGCTGACCGCGGCCGGCGCCATCGTTGGAATGTTCATCGCCGTCGCCGGCGCTGCGCTGCTCGTCAGGCTGCTTCCGCCAGGTGTGTCTACGACCGGCTCACTGGTGGGGATGCGGTCGCTGAT